>CAZGLU010000120.1:0-8757 GCA_964526095.1 uncultured Anaerolineaceae bacterium
CCACGGCGCTCGGCAGCGGCTCGCGCTGGATCTCGCCGTAGCGCGTCCAGGCCCACGTGACGTCGTCCACGCCGGGCAGCCCCTCCACCTCGGCGCGGAGGGCGTCCGTCGGCGCGCGGTCAGGCAGCTCCAGCCAGATCTCGTTCGGGCCGAAGAAGCGGTTCGAGGCGGCGGCCTGGTTGATCACGGGCTGGATCACGTCCAGTGGGGCGACCATGACCGGCAGATCGGCGGGCACGGAGGGCAGGTCGTCCACCACCCCGACCACGACGTAACCGATCTCGACCGAGCCGGTGCCCATGTTCAGCACGATGTTCTTCTCGTCGCCGGGCGCGAGCGGCTCGTCCGCCGCGGTCTGGTAGGGGCCGCGCCCCGCATACGCGCGCGCGAACTCGCGGTTGACCACGACCGGGATGCGCCCGATGCGCGGCTCGTTGACGACAACGCTCGGCTCGCGCTGCACCCCGCCGATGCGCCCCATGCGGTAATCCAGGCGCAGCACGGCTCCGCCCTCCACGGCCTCGACCTCGTCGGCGGTGCGCGCGACGGTCACGCCCTGGACGCGGCTGACGTTGGTCGCCTGCGAGGTCCAGGAGGCGGCGTAGGGGTTGGCGACGGTCGCCTCCGCCCAGGCGTTCGCCTCGTCCTCGAAGCTCTCCAGCGTCTCGGACGTGCCGAAGGCATCCTGCGTGGCGATGCGGTCGAGGTAGATCGTGTGCTCGAAGGCGTCGATGTTGGACTGGCGCGCGTTGATGCCGATGCGCATCAGGCGGTACGGGAGGCGGCCCTGCTCCGGCATCGGCCCGGCGAAGGTGAGCCACTCCTGAATGGGCGTCGGCGCGGCGCCGACCTCCGCCCCCGGCGCGGGCTGCGCGTCCGGCGCGACGGACGTCCCCCCGATGCTGGGCGGCGCGAGCGGCACGGCATACGGCACACCCGCCGCGTCTTGCAGGTACGCCACCAGCCGCACGGCCACCGGCGGATCGTCGTCGCGGGCGGGCGGCGTCGAGTAGACCTGCACGGTCAGGGTGCTGGCGTCATCGGGCAGCAGCAGGCCGGGCGCCGGCGGCGCGGGCACGTCGGCTAAGGGCTGGACGACGGGCCGCAGCGCCGGGAAGGCATCCATCGCGTCCGCCGTGACGCCGAACACGTGCACGTTGCGGCGCGACGACGCGCCGGGGTCGCCCTCAGCGTGCAGCAGCGCGGCGGCGGACGACACGCCCGGCAGCCGCCCCCAGTTGACCGTCGCCGGATCGAGCGCGGCGAGGTCCACCGTGACGCGGGCGGCGCCGCCCGTCTCCTCGCGCGCGGCGGCCCACGCGCCCCGGTCGCGGGTGGCGGTCAGGCCGAGGGAGGCGGTGCCGAGCGCCAGCGTGCCGATCAGCAGCAGCACAAGCTGGGCGTAGTGGCTGGGATCACGCGAGACGTTCCACAGCGCCAGCGGCGCCGTCAGGTGGCGGCTGCGGGTGAACAGCCGGGCGAAGACGTCCATCAGCCACGGGTAGAAGCGCAGCCACAGCAGCGCGACGCCGGTCAGCACCAGCGCCGGGCCGATCAGGTTGAACGGGTCGTTGAGGCCGCCCGTCTCGTTCAGGTTGTCCGCCATCAGGCGGATCACGTCGCGCGGGGCGGCGATCAGGTTGTTGAGCAGATCGCCAAAATCACCGCCGACGAGGTAGTAGAGGCGCAGCATGAAGCCGCCCCCGATCACCAGCAGCACGACGTCGAGCGCGAAGCGTGCCCAGGCCGGGCGCGTCGGCGGGCGCGAGACCAACTGCTTCAGGCGCAGCAGGGAGCGGTTCGCGGCGGGCAGGGCCGGCGACGTCAGCACGACGACCGCCGCGACGGCGGCGCCCACGCTGAGGTAGATCGACCGGGCCGGGATGCTGGTCGAGCCGAGCGACCGCCCGCCGAGCGCGCTCGACAGCGGGCCGAAATGCTCCATCACGCGCATGAACAGGATGCTCAACAGCGGCCCCACCGCCATGCCGATCAGGCCGAGCACGCCGACCGTCAGCAGTTGCAGCACCACCAACTGCGGCACGCTGCCGCCCCGGCTGACGATCGTGCTCCACTCCGCCCCCTGCTGCTCCAATACGAGCGCGACGGTGTTGATCAGATGGTAGAGCATCATGATCAGGATCGCGCCGGAGAGCAGGATGATCGGCCCCTCCGTCTCAGATACGTCCCCGGCGAAGTTGTCCAGGATGTTCATCAGCCCGCTGAGCACGGTCAGACCCGGATGGTAGGCGCTCAGGCGACTTTGCAGCAGCGAGAGGCGATGCGCGATCTCGCGCGTGTTGTCGGCGTTGATCGCGTCGGTGTCCGTGCGGAACTGGTAGATGAAGCTGTTGCCCGGCGTGACGTCGCGCAGCCAGTCGGTGTACGCCTCCGGGATGGTCGCCATGCCGTAGTCGTAGCGGAAGTTGCCGGGCGTCGTCTCGACGGTCGCGCCCTCCAGGAAATTGCGGTTCCCGTCCCAGATCAGGGCGTTGGGATCCTTCGGCTCGACGATGCCGACCACGACGACGGAGGCCACCGCGCCGCTGCCGTCGGGCAGCTTCGTGCCGAGCACGATGCGGCTGCCCAACTCCAACTCTGCCTGCTCCGCCACCGTCCGGGTAACGACGACCTCGACATTGCCCCGGTTGTAGATGCCGACGCCGCGCGCCTGCTGTTCCTCGTCGCTCAGGCCGGTCGGATCCACGGCCTCCGGCGGCGGTAGGCGCACCGGCCAGCGCCCCTCGACCAAGTTCAGGATGGCGGGCATATCGGCAAAGGCGTAGGGCTGGTAGGCCGCGCCGGTGAGGTCCGAGAAGGCGGTGACCGGCTCGCCGTAGCGGAAGATGTAGCCGGTGGTCGCCAGCTCGCGGCTCTGCGCGCCGATGTTGGCCGTGGGCGGCGTGTAGTCGGCGCGGATGAAGTAATCGTAATCCACCGCCAGGTCGCCCAACTCCTCGCGCACGACGTTGAACGACTCCGGCGTGAGCGGCTCGTTGTCCACGATCAGCGTGATCAGCCGATCGCGCAGGGAGGCGTTATCGAGGTCGAAGCGCAGCCCGACGTTGGTCACGGCCCGCACGTAGAACGGCCCCAGCGCGAAGAAGCCGGTCAGCAGGCACACCGCCAGCAGCAGGATGCCGAGCGAGCGCCACTCGCGGCGCATGCGTTTCAGGATGAGTCCCAGGGTCATACGTCGTCTGTCCTGCCTCTGCGGGGCGCGCTAGAGGCTGTATGCACTGATTGAGCGTCGAGCGGCGTCAAAATAGACCTCACCCCCCGGCCCCCTCTCCAATCAAGTTGGCGAGGGGAAGAACCCCACCCGCACACCGGACTTTTCCCCTTCGCCCCGCTTGCGTGAGGGAAAGGGAAAAGCGGGCGGGCCGGGTGCGACCTCACCCCCCGGCCCCCTCTCCAGTCTGGGCTGGAGAGGGGGAGAAAAAAGCATGTCTCGTAGGGGCGAGTTGGACCGCCCTTTCCACCTCGCCCTTTCCAACCCGGCCCTACGGTGCGCCGCGCGCCGAATGGAGACATGCCCTATTCCTCACCGAGGCGCAGCGTGCGCGAGAGCGACAGCCGCCGCACCAGCAGCAGGCTCGAACCGAGCCCCAGCAGCAGCACGGCCAGCATCAGCAGCGCGTACTCGACCAGGCGCGCCGTCTCGACGCGCATCACGAACGGCGGGATCACACCCTCGCCCGTCGCGCCGAGCGCCAGCGTCGGCACGACCTGGCTGGACAGCACGGCGCCGAGCAGCGCCCCCAGCGCCACCGCGATCGCCATGACGATCACCTGCTCCAGCGCCAGCCCGCCCACCACGCGCACGGACGACAGCCCCAGCGCGCGCAGCACGCCGAACTCCGTGCGACGCGCCTGGGCGGTCAGCCCGGCGTAGGTCAGCAGGCCGACGACGCTGAGCGCCAGCGCCATGATGAAGGCGAGGTACATCAAGCCCATCAGCCCCAGGCCAAGCGGGTTCGTGCGCAGGCGGCCCAACTCCTCGGCCAGCGTCGTCTCGCGCAGGATGACCGACCCGCCCCCATCCTGGCCGTCGAAGCTCCGCAGGATGGGGTCCACCTCGTCCGCGTGGCGCGGATCGACCGATTCATCGAAGCGCAGCCACACCTCGTCGGGGTAGAACGTGCCGCTGGGCCGCCGGTTCAGCGTGTAGAGCAGCTCGCGCACGTCCACCACCAGGAACGAGTCGCCCTTCGGGATGCCGTCCGAGGGAGTGCGGTTGAACAGGGAGGGGTAATAATCCACGACCTGCACCGCACGGAACTGCGGGTTCATCCCGCCGATGTTGAACAGCGTGAACGGCGGGGCGTCCAGCCCGAAGGACAGGCCGTTCTCCTCCAGCACGCGGCGGCTGACGATGGCATCGAGCGGGCCGAGGGGCGGGTAGTTCAGCAGGCCGCCGACGATGGTGCGCTGCGCGTCCTGGTCCCACACGAAGTAGATCGCGTCCTCCCGCTCGCCCGCCAGCGCCGCACCGGGGGTCGCGCGCCCGGTGGCCGTCGCGCCGCGATCGTAGGCGAACTCCCAATCCCCGTCCCTGAAGACCGGGAACGGCTCGACCTCGTCGCCGTGGATCAGCGTCATATCGGCCAGCGTCAGGCGCAGGCCGCGCTCGCCGGAGCGGCTGTTCGGGCTGCGATACTCCCAGTAGACGGAGACAAGGCGCAGCGGCGCCTGAGGGGTGTAGGCCAGCCTGCGCAGGTCGGCCTCCATGTACACCCAGCCGCTGGTCACGAAGGCGCGCGCGCCCACGCCCGGCGCATCCGCCCCGACGCGGTTGTATTCCACCTCCACCGGCTCGACGGGCACCACGACCCACGCGCCGTCGGCGTCGAGGAAGCGCAGGTACAGGTCGGTGCGCTGCGTCAGGCGCTCGACGCTGGCGCGGAAGACCTGCTCGCTCGAAAAGCCGAAGCCGCTCGTCTGGAGCCGCGCCCACAGCCCGACGCGCTCCGGCACGACGGGCAGCGCCACGCCGCGCTCGGCCAGGGGCGGCGGATCGCCCGGCGCGCGCGGAGTGTAGATCGGGCCGAGGTCGCCGCGCCAGTAGAGCGTGGGGCCGAGCGTGTCCGGGTCGATGCCCAGGATCGTGCCGCGCAGGTCCCCGGCGGTGCTGGTGCTCAGGTTCGCGTTGCGCACGCGGTAGGCGGTGCTGGCAGCGGCGACGGTCTCCTGCTCCGTGTAGTAACTCGCGGGGCGGGCGCGGTTCGCGTTCAGGGCGGTATCGCGCTCGACCAGCCGCGCGTCGGTCCCGACGAGGTAGCGGGCCTGATCGGCGTGGCTGTTCGACACGGTGGCGCGGAAGCTGGTCGCAAACCAGCCGATCCCGACGGCCAGCGCCAGCAGGAAGGTGATGCGCCCGTAATGCACCGGCTCGCGGCTGAGCTGCCAGCTCGCCAGCGCGGCGACCAGCCCGCGCCCCGCCGCCGCGCCGCGCGCCAGCGCCCCGGCCAGGATCGGGAAGAAGCGCAGCGCGAGGCTGCCCAGCGCCAGGAACAGCAGCGCGGGGGCCATGAGCATCAGGGGATCGGCCTGCTGCCCGCCCAGGTTGACGTCAGAGAAGGGCGAGCCGCGCCGGACCAGCAGCCACAGCGCCCCCAGGCCGACCAACGCGAGGAACACGTCGAGGTAATAGCGCTGCCACCACTGCTGGCTGTCGCTGCGCGCCGCCGCGCCGCCCGCGTGGATCAACGGCAGGCGCAGCACAGGGCGCAGCGTGAGCATCAGCGCGACGAAGGTCACGCCCGCCGCCGCCGCCGCGTAGAGGAACACGTCGCGGGTCAGGGGCAGCGGGAAGCGGTCCGTGTTGGCGACGATCGGGCCGAGCACGGCCAGCAACGCCTGGGCCAGGAACGGCGCGACCAGCACCGCCGCCACGCAGATGACGAACGCCTCAACCCCGCGCAGCAGCAGGATCTGGCTGTCCAGGGCGCCCCGGCTTTGCAGCATGGCGATCTCGCGCCGCTCGCTGCGGCGGACGAGCGCGGCGGTCACCATCAGGAAGAACAGCACCAGCGCGCCGACCTGGAGCAGCAGCAAGAGGATGCCGCTGTCGCGGTCGCGGCGGATGGCGTCGTAGCTGATCAGGCGCGTGTGGTAGTTGTAGCCGAGGTCCTGGCGCTGGGCACCCTGCGCACGCTCGTCCACGCCGGGGATCAGCGAGTCCTTAAAGGTGTACTGCATGTTGCGCTCGAAGGTGCGCAGCGCCTCGCGGGCGACGTCCACCCGCGCGAACGGCAGGTTCTCATGGTCGAACAGCACGCGCCAGCCGATGCGCGTCGGGGTATCCGGCAGGAACTCCGCCCCGACGCGGAAGACGCTGGCGCGCGTCGTGAGCGCGGTGAACTCGTAATCCCACAGGCCCGCCCCGGTCTGCCGGTCCAGCAGGCGCAGCGGGGACGGCTCCATCCAGTAGGGCGCGTCCTCGTCCAGCGGCGCGACGACGCCGACGATGCGCGCCGTGACCGGCCGGCTGGAGGCGTGACCGCCGCCGGTCTGCCCCTGACGGTTCATGCCCTGGTCGAAGATGACCGTCTGCCCGTCCTCCAGGTTCAACTCGTTGGCGACGGCCAGCCCAATGGCGATCTCGATGTCGGCCCCGGCCTCCGGCGTGTCCTGGGGCAGCCGCCCGCTGACCAGGCGCACGAAGTCCGGCCAGTCCTCGTAATAGTCCACGCGCCCGCGCACGCCGACGAGCGGGACCGGCTCGGCGCCGTCCTCGCCGACGATGGAGAGGCCCATCGCCTCGCTCTCGGCGAAGGTCACCACGCGGCCCACCCAGTCCGGGATGGCGCTCAGGTCGCTCCGGGCGAGGTTGAGCGCCAGCGCCGTCGCGCCGTCCGCCTGCTGCTCCAGGCCGCCCGCGTTGGCCGCCGCGCTGCCGCGCAGGCTGATGTGCGCCGCGACGTGCACATCCTGGGCGGGCTGCTGCTCCAGGCGTTGCAGCATGCCGACCTGGGCCACGGCGGTGGTGTAGAGCGGCACCAGCGCGCCGATCGAGGCGGCGAGGATCGTTCCGGCGATGATGGTCAGCAGGGAGCGCCACTGCGTCAGGAGCCGGGCGAGGGCCAGATGGAGCGTGAACCGGATGGGGGTGCGCCCGAACTCTTGCAGGCTGTAAGCCCAACGCGCGGTCCAGCGTGGGGCGGTTGTCCGACGACCGAGCATGAAATATCCCTTGGTAACCCGGATGGGGATGCGCGACGACGCGCCAGCGTTCGCCATACACTCTACTATACGCATCCAGCCGGGGATGCTGTCACAGCCCGGACCGAAGCGGCACGCGCGCGCGGCGGGCGCCCATTGTACCGCGTTCCGCCGCAGATCCGGTTGCTCAGAAGAGCGCGGGGCCTGAGGCGCCCCGCCCTTGTTTCCCGTGCGGATGCGCTTGTTTAAGATAGAACCTCAATGTATACTGATGTAGTTGAATGCCTTCATAGTTCGGCTGCCCGCCGTATCTCCGTCTGCTCCCGGCACATGATTATGATATGATTAAATACAGCAAAGCATTGTGGGCGGGCACCGGGTAGCCCCGCAGCGCTCCGAACACTCCCAACAAAGGCGGTAGGTTAGCATGGACTTTGAGGAAAACAAGTCACAGCAAGCAGCGTCCTCGAATGACATCTCCCAGAACGCAGATCCGCTCAACGACGACGAGAACATGTCTGAACAGAGCTTTGCGGAACTGCTCGACGCATCATTCGACTACGCGCCACCACGTCGGGGCGAGATCCGGCAAGCGGTCATCTTGCAGATTGAGCCAAACGAAATCATCGTTGAACTCGGCGCGAAGAAGGATGGCATCGTCACCGCCCAGGACCTCGAACGCCTGGATGATGAATTCCGGCGCTCGCTGCACGTCGGGCAGGAGGTGCCCGTTTACGTCCTGAACCCGCGCGACACGGATGGCAACCTCGTCGTATCGATCAACATGGGCTTGCAGCAGTACGATTGGGATAAGGCCCGCGAACTGCTCGAAGCCGACGAGGTGGTGGAAGTCACCGTCACCGGCCACAATCGCGGCGGGGTGCTGGTACGCTGGAACATGCTCGAGGGCTTCATCCCCTCGTCACATCTGGTCGCCGTCAGCGCCGGGCTGCAAGGCAACGAACGGCGCGAGGCTCTGAACGCACTCGTCGGGGAAAAGCTGGGCGTCAAGGTTATCGAGGTGGACCAGGCCCGCCGACGCCTGATCTTCTCGCAGCGCGAGGCGCAGCGCGAATGGCGCGCCCAACAGAAGGCCCGCCTGCTCTCCGAGCTGCATGAGGGCGACGTCGTCACCGGGACGGTCACCGGCCTGCGGGACTTCGGTGCGTTCGTCAACCTCGGCGGCGCGGACGGCCTGATCCACGTCAGCGAGCTGGCGTGGCATCGCGTCGATCACCCACGCGACGTCCTGAAGATCGGGCAGGAGATCCAGGTCTTCGTGCTCAGCCTGGACCGCAACACCAACCGCATCGCGCTCAGCCGCAAGCGCCTGCTGCCGGACCCGTGGGACGACGCGCTGGACCGCTACCACGAAGGTATGCAGGTGGCGGGCACCGTGACCAACGTCGTGGACTTCGGCGCGTTCATCGCCCTGGACGACGGCCTGGAAGGGCTGCTGCACCTGAGCGAGATGGGCGACGGCACGCTCAAGGAACCGTACAGCTACGTCAAGAAAGGCGACCGGCTTCAGCTTCGCATCAGCCGCCTCGAACCGGATCAGCGGCGCGTAGGCTTCACCCAGCGGTGGGGCAC
>CAZGLU010000121.1:0-6574 GCA_964526095.1 uncultured Anaerolineaceae bacterium
CTCGTGACTGGAGTTCAGACGTGTGCTCTTCCGATCTGCCCAGGAACTTCAGCGTCAGGTGAATGCCCTCCGGCGCGACCCACCGCACGGTGCGTCCGGGCGCCTGTTGTCTCAGGCTCTCCTGGACGGCGCGCAGGTGGGAGACGATCGCATCGGGGAGCACGATCGCGATGAACAGGCGCCACATCTCGGGCATGGAGGTTCCCCCTTCGGATGTGCGGGCGATGGTCCTGCCTCCAGTATAGCGGATCCCAGGCGAGGCAGCACGGAGCAGGGGAGTAGTACTTTTGCCTGCTATTCGTGCGGCGCGTGTTGTTGTACAATGTCCGCAGCGCTATCGTGTAGGAAAAATTAAGACCTGCATGGCCTTCGACGACCTCCAACAAGCCCGGCAATATCTTCAGCAAGGGATCGCAGCCGCGCGGGGCGGGCAGCCCGAACGTGCACGCGGGCTGCTACAGCAGGCCGTTCGCCTCGATCCACAGAACGAAACGACCTGGCTCTGGCTGAGCAGCGTGGCGCGGGACGACCAGGAACGCCTGTTTTGCCTCAAACAACTCCTGACCATCAATCCGGAGAATGACTTCGCGCTGAAGGGGCTGCGCGCGCTCGGTGCGGAGCCGGTCGCTGCCAGCCAGCCGGTTGTGGCGTCCGGCGTGCCGGTGTTGAGTGAGGACAAGTACAGCCGATTGCAAGGTGAGATCGATGCGCTGGTGCACGCCTATACGCCGGTGCCGCGTCAAACCAACGGCGCGACGTGGGCGCGCCGCACGCGTGGCCGCTACGGGGAGGGCGGCGCGCAGCGCCTGCGCGTTGCGGTGCTGGCCGCTGCGGCGCTCGGCGGGGTTGGTCTGGTTGCGGTCGTGGCCGTAGCGGGCCTGGGACTCAGCGGGCTGCTGGACGACGAGGAAGGCGTCGCCGTAGGCATGCGGTCGATCTTCACCGCGACGCCGACCCTGACGCCGACCGCGACCCCAGGCGGCGCAACACCGACCCCGTTCCGCCAGCCGATGGCCGTCCCGCCGACTGTGCTGCCGACGGGCCTGCCGCAGGGCAGCGTCTATGGGGCTACGGCGACCCCGATCTTCCCGCCGTTGGACCCGAATGTGCAGTTGATCGACGGCGCCATCGACCACTACTCGATCGGGGACTATCCCAACGCGATCGGGACGCTCGACGCCGAGCGCGAGCGATCCAGCCCACACTGCTACCCGCCGGTGGTTTATTACCAGGCCATGAGCTATGCCGCGCAGGGCGGCACCCAAAACCTGAACCGTGCGCGGCAACTGTTGGAGGACGCGCTGGCTTACACGCCGGAGGATGTGCGTTTCAGCACGTGCCAGGATGCGCCCCTGGTGCTGACCGGGCTGGCGCACGTGCGCCGGTTACAGGGCCGTGCGTCGGACGCGGTGACGCTGGCGGATCAGGCTCTGGCCGACGAGCCGGGCTTGATCGCGGCTACCGTGGAAAAGGCCCGCGCGCTGCGCGACCTGGGACGGCCTGACGAGGCGCGCAGCGTCGTGAACGAGGCGCTGACCGCCGCGCCGCACGACACGAACCTGCTCGTGCTCGGCGCTGAGTTGGCCTTGCAGGAAAGCCAGCTCGGCGCGGCGCTGGACCTGGTGGGCCGGGCGCTCGTCATCAATCCGCTGCTGCAAGACGCGCTGCGACTTCAGGCACAGATCTACCTTCAGTTAGCGGGTGGGACGTCCGGGCAGGCGCGGGAGGAATACTACGGGCTGGCGGCGCGTGGTGCCGAGACGCTGCTGCTGTACTATGCGGGCGATCCGTACGGCCACCTCTATCTGGCCCAGGCGCGCATTGGCGAGGGGAAGGACGACTTTGCGGAGGCGGCGCTGACCCGCGTCATCGAGGCCGGACCGGACCTGCCGAATGACTCGCGTGACGTGGTGGACACCGCACACGCGCTGCGCGGCGATCTGTATTACCGGCGCGGGCAGTTGACCGCCGCGCGTGAGGATCTGGAGCACGTCGCCTTCCAGGACCCGGTGGCGCTGGAGCGTCTGGTCGAGATCGCGCTACGGATGGGGGATTACCCGACTGCTGCGCGGTACATCGATGAGTTGGTGGCGGTGGAACCCCGCGAGCCGGGCACGCGGCTGCTCCAGGCGCGGCTGTACGTCGAGATCTGTACCTTCGTGCCCGGCGTGGTGAGTTGCGACTACGGTGATATGGTCGAACTGCTGGACGACGCCTTTATCGGTGGGCTGAGCACGGCGCGCGACCGCGCCGACGCCTACTCGTATCGCGGACAGGCGCGCACGTATCTGGCTGAGCGGCAGGCTGGTGCCCGTGACGTCGCGGAAGTCCAGGCGGCGTACCGGGCGGCGCTGGACGATGTCGAGCGCGCGCTGTCGGTGCGCGAAACGGCGGTCGACCTCTACACACGCGGCCTGATCCTGGAGGCGCTCGGACGTCCGCGTGAGGCGCAGTTGGCCTATGCATGGGTCGCGTACTGGGATGGGATCTACGCCTACCCGTTCGCAGAGACCCTCGACGCGCGCCTCAGCCAGCTTGAGGAGACGCTTGCCCAGGCGACTGAGGAGGCCGAGCCGACGGTGACGCCTGGCCCGGCATCAGCCACCCCGACGCCGGAGGCTACGGCTGACCCTGAGCTGACCGCGACGCCGACCCTTACTCCAACCCCGGCGGCGACAGCTACGCCAACGCCGACGCCTACGACCGAAACGCCGCCGCTTGCCCCTGAACTGCCCTGACCCGGTCGGCCTAGCTAGACCGGCGGCCAGGGGTAATTCGGGCCGGGGCCGGGCTGCGGGAACGTCTGGCAGTCGAGCAGGTGGGTGGCGCGCCGCACGAGCGCCGCGATCTCGGCCTCGCTGAGCAGGGAGGCGAGCCGTTCGTGCGCGGCGCTGTGCCGGTCGGAGATCTGTTGGAGGGCGCGGCGAACTGCGCGGAGCAGGTCTTCCTCCACAGGTTGCCCGGCGAAGTCCCAGATCACACTGCGCAGCTTCGGCATGACGTGAAACGACAGCCCATGATCGATCCCCCATAGCTTGCCGGATGCGTCCAGCAGGAGGTGCCCGCCTTTACGATCGGCGTTGTTGATCAGGTAATCGAAGATGGTGAAGCGGCGCAGTTGGGGCACAAAGCCCTCATCGAGCGAGAAGTATGTGATCTCCGGGTTGTGGTCGATGAACAACTGCAACGACCCGATGCCGTGCGGTCCCTCGCGCAGGACGGTCGGCGGCACGAGCGCCCAGTCTAATAGCTGCGATACCTCATAGGCGGCTACTTCGCGGTAACACAACGTCCCATCCGGGAAGTCCCACAACGGGCGCTCGCCCCGTTGCGGTTTGTAGACTGCCGTCGCGGCTAAGTCCCCGTCTTCGATGCTGAGCAGGGCGGCATAGTTCGATCCCCAGCGCATCATGCCGCGCGTAGTGGAGATGGTGCCATCGCGCAGGAGTTGCTCGACACGGCCGAAGGTGACGGCGCGCTCCTCGTCCGGATCGGACGCGTCCAGGGATCCACCGGACGTTACGTTGTGTGTGTCGTCAACCATCACACCCAGTAATAGGTCAAATGCCCGTTGCTTTTCGGATCGGCCCGCCCCTGCTTGACCACCTGTGACGCGTGCATGCTCAACGCGCGCATCTGCTCGCGCGTGCCCCACATCCGCACGACCTGCGGCTCCACAGCGCCGTGTGCACCTGCCTCCTCGCCCGGCACCAGTTCCTGCGCGACCAGCACAATGCGGTTGCGTTCTTCCTCGTAGCCCAACCCCATGCGCGCCACCCGGAACAGGGGATCAATCGGGTCGCGCAGCGACATATCCATGCTGGACAAATTCACCTCGCCCTCGGTGTTATCCGGCATGCGTTCGGCCAGGTCCTCCAGCAGTTCGTTGATCGCCTCTGCCAAGGCCCGCGCCTGCTCCTTTTCGATGATCAACGTCACCAACTCGTCTCCGTGCCCGGCTTGCAGATGGAACAACCGCTTGCCTTTGGGGCCTACCGTCCCGACGGTAATGAAGTCCACCGGATCGAGTTCAATGTCTCTTCCAGGCATCCTCGACTACACCTTTCCGATGCACGGCGCACGCCGCCGTTATGGGTTCATTTTATGGCTCCACCGGGTGGTTTGACAACACCGATTTGCCGGGCAGTCAACTGAGGGTGAGCCATTTCCGCAGCCTGCTCCAGCGTCCGGCGGGCCTCGCAGGCGGGGCCTCGCGGCGGGGCAGGTGGCTGGTGTCATTGACGCACACGATCTGGGGCCGCCCCGATCCCAGGACGATGATCGAGAACGAAGTAGGCGAGATCTCGATGCGCTGGAACAGGTCGATATGCGCGCCCAGGTAGTAAGCGATGACCAGCTTGATGATGTCGCTGTGCGAGAAGACCGCGACGCGCCCGCGCGGGTGCTGCCCGGCAACGTGTTCCAACGCGTCCACCGCGCGCAACTGGGCCTGACGGAACGTCTCGCCGCCGGGGAACTGGACCCGGCTGGGATACGTTTGTACGAGCGGCCACAGCTTTTCGCGCCGCAACCGGCTGAGCTTGGCGCCCTGCCACTCCCCGTAACGGACCTCCCCAACCCCATCGAGCGGCTGGACGGTCAGGGAGGGGTGGCGCGCCGCCAGCGCCTGCGCCGTTTGCATCGTACGTTCGAGCGGGCTGGCGTAAATCGCGGCGAAGCGCGTGCTCGCAAGCCTGTTTGCGAGCGCCTCGGCCTCCGCTTTGCCGTCCTCATTCAACGTCACACCAGGCGTCCATCCGGCCAACCGCCCGGTGCTGACGTAGCTATTCGTCGCATGTCGAATGAGAAAGATTTCAGTCATAGGCTCAGATGTGGGTGCATTGCGCAAACGTCCTTTAGATATTAGCATAAAGCACGGCATGTAGGTCCGTCGGTTTCCAGACGGGGGCGTTTGTGCGCGCCTCTAGCGGAGACGGGAAAAAGCTCAGTATGCCGCCGTTTTTTTATGTGTTTTTTGTTGCTTTCGACTTAATCTTGGATTAACGTCAGCACAGCTAACAATTGCCGGTGTAAAGTGTCAATGATGGAACAACGAGAGCCGCTTGATTCGTTGGCGCTCCAGGCGTGGGCGGACACAACCGAAGACGGTGTGGTGGTCCTCGACACGGCGGGGCAGGTGGAGATGCTCAATCTGTCCGCGCAAGAACTCCTGCTGCTGGAGCGCGTTCCACAAACTGTGGATGACTTGTTGGCCTGCACCGGCACACAGAACGCCAGTCTGAAGGCGCTGTTTCGGTACGACCTGTCGGCCAGGACGCCCCGGTGGGGCAGTGTCCGCACGCCGAAATACCCGTCGCGGCTGCTAAGCTGGGAGCGGGTACCCCTGTACGATCATGGTGAGGTGTGTGGCATGCTGCTGATCATCAAAGCCCCGCACGCGGCGTTTCCCGTCGAGCGCGCGAATCAATCCTTCCTGAGCATGATCTCCCACGATCTGCGCACGCCTTTGAGCGCGATCCTCGGCTTCGCTGAATTGCTGCGCCAGAACCGCGACACGCTCAGCGCGGACGAGCAGACGGAGTTTCTGGACCACATCATCAAGAACGCGAGTGAGTTGAACCAGTACACGCAGATCGCGCTGGATATCATGTATCTGGAAGCCAACTTGCAGCAGTTCGAACTGGAGCCGGTCACGCTGACGCCGTTTGTGAAGCATTGGATGACCGACGCGCGGCACCGCTTCGCCAGCGACCGGTTGCGCTTCGATGGTGATGCCGGGGACGAGCCGATGTCCCTGCTCTCGACGGCGGCGCTGCACCGCATCCTGAATATCCTGGTCGAGTTCGCCCTGGAAGAAAGCACCCCCTCAGACCCCGTTCACCTGCGGATCGAGCACGAGCCGGACCTGTCGCGGCTGATCATCGAGCACACGGCACCCCGGCTGAAGGCGTCGGAGGTCGTGTCGCTGTTCGAGATCATGTCCGGGCGCGACCTGAGCTACCTGGGCCGTCCCCACCTCCACCGGATGCAGTTGTATGTCGCGAGCCTGCTGGCCGAGCGGCAGCACGGCGCGCTCACCTTCCACGGCATCGGGGATTGCAGTTACCGGATCGAGTTGATCCTGCCACGCGCCCCTCACGAGATGGCCGGGGAAGGGCGCTCTTGACAAACCCCGCCCCTCCCAGTAAGGTTGCAGCCGACAACCCTTGCCAGTGGCGCAGCGCCTTCATGCACACAAGGAGCCAACGCTGATGAGCCGAGTGGTGAACACCAACAGCCCGGGCAAAGCCCGTAACCAGTTGATGCGCACGGCTGCCGAGCTGCTGCGGCACCTCAGCCAGAAGCAGGCTCTCGATGACGAGGCGAAAGACATGGCAGCCGCCCTGGTTTTTTGCCTGCGGGACATTGATGACGGGATCGAGGCGTCGGCGGATGCGTGGGAGAAGCGCGACTACTGGATCAAGGCCGAGCAACTGCGCCAGCGGTGGGCATGGACCGGCACGGCTGCCGGGCGGCTGGAGATGATGATCCGTACCGGGACCTGGGAGGCCATGCCCGAGATCCTGGCCGCGTTGTTCGAGCATTTCTCGGACATCAAGATCACCAAGTTCAC
>CAZGLU010000121.1:6584-8733 GCA_964526095.1 uncultured Anaerolineaceae bacterium
AGCTACTGGCTGAGTTCGAGCGGCGCGGCTAGTCGAAATTCGCCGCGATCCACGGCTCTATCTGCGCGTAATCGGGGATGGCGTAGCCGCCTGCCGTGCCCACGAGGTAGTCCCGGTCGAGGACGAGGCGCTCCCGCCCGGACCAGCCGATCAACAGCCCCGGCCCCAGCCGCAGCATGTCCAACACGTTCATATCGGTATCCACGTTACTTTGCAGCACGCGTAACACCTGCGGCCAGCGGAAGACGGCGCGCGGGTCGGCCAGCTTACGGATCACCGCATCCACGACCTGCTGCTGGCGCTCGGCGCGGCGGTAGTCGTCATCTTGGTGCCGCGTGCGGGCGTACTTCAATGCCTCTTCGCCGGTCATGTGCTGGCGGCCCGCCTCAAAACGGATGTGCTCGACACCGCCATCGGGTGTCGGGTACTCGTAGTCCTCGACCACGCGCGGCACGTCGATCGTGATGCCGCCCACCGCGTCCACCAGTTCGATGAACGCGTCGAAGTCCAGCCGGACGTAATGCTCAACCTCCACGCCGAAGCTCTGGTACAGGCTGGCCTTGACCAGCTCAGGGCCGGAACCGGGCGCGTCCTGCTCGCCCAGGACGTTGATCGTGTTGATGCGCTGTGCGCCGTAGCCGGGCACGTCGATGAAGACGTCGCGCGGGATGGACAGCAGCGCGACGTGCGCGCGCCCAGGGCTGACGTTGAGCAGCATGATGCTGTCGGTGCGCGTCATGTACCCCTGGCCGGGGCGCGCATCCACGCCGAGGATCACCACGTCGGTGGGGGAGGGTGGAAACAGCACAAACCCGATCAGGAACGCCCCCACGCACATCAAGGGGATGCCGACCAGGAGCGCGCAGGCTGAGAGCCAACAGCCACGGCCGCGCCGGATGCGGCGACGGGGCGGCGGCGCGTAAGGGCGGGGCGGTCCGTATGGTGATGGGGGAGGGTAGGGCTGCAAGGCGTTAAGTCCTCTATTGTCAGAATTATGAGCGAATTGTGCCGCAGGCAGGGCCGGATCGCAATCAGCGACTTCCCCGCGCGCAGCATACGCGGCGCGGTGGACTAATGCCCGGCGGCTTTTTATAATCATAGCAATCTGTTGCCGGTTTCTCCTTCAACTCAGGAGCCTACCTTGACCGCAGGCGATGTGATAACCGTCCTCGGCGCGATCGTGGTCCTCAGCATGATCGTCGTCGCGGCGAACTACGCCGATCACCGCCGGGATGCGGGGATCCACCGCACGGTCGTGTTCGCGTTGCTGCTGGTGAACAGCCTGATCGTCTTAACCTATGGTGTGCTGCCGCTGGCCGACGCCTATGGGGTGGCGGGAGCGCCCGGCGTGGAGGCTCCGAGTAAGGAAGCGGGCTGGGTGGCGTTGGCTGGCAGCGTGCTGCTCGCCGGGCTTGCGACGGCGTGCCTGGGGCTGCCGTTCCGCGAACGGCTGGCGCGCCTGTTCCCCGCGCCTCATGCCGCCGAGCAGGGAGGCGCCGCCCCCAATCTGGGCAGCGCGACGTTCCCCATCCCGGAGGCGTGCCCCGACGCCGAACCGCTGTTCCCCCAGATGCTGAACTATTACACCGTCGAGGGCAGCCAGCAGTTGGTCGCATGGGCGCCGTCGGAGGTCGCTGCGCCCGCCAGCGACGAACGGGGCTTTGATCCGCGCTCGACGGTCCATATGGTAGCGTTGGTGCTCACCCTGTACCTGGTCGGCGTGACGGGGGTTAACTTCATCCTCGGCGGCGGGCTGGCCGGGGTGGCCGAGAGCTACTCGACGGGCCTGAGCGCGATTGACCTCATCGTGAACCTGCTTCCGCAGGTTGTGATCCCGGTGCTGGGCGTGGGGCTGGGCATTCGGCGCAGCCTGCCGGAGATCCGTGAACGGTTGGGGCTGCGCATGCCCACGCTGGAGGGCGTGACCGTCGCGGTAGCGACCGCGATCGCGCTGCTGATGTTCGCCGGGGTCATGGCGACGATCTGGCAGGCGCTTGTGTCGGAGGAGACGTTCGAGGAGCAGACGCAAGCATCCGAAGCCCTTTCGGAGAGCGTGAACACGATCGGGCTGGTGTTGCTGCTGGCGGCCAGCGCCGCCATCGGCGAGATCGGAAGAGCGTCGTGTAGGGAAAGAGTGTAGGATAGGGTG
>CAZGLU010000122.1:0-8711 GCA_964526095.1 uncultured Anaerolineaceae bacterium
GATGGAATCTCGTGACTGGAGTTCAGACGTGTGCTCTTCCGATCTGTCAGCCATGGTCCACCTCGCCCTCAGCGGGGATGCCCCGGTGCGTCGATAACCAGTCCACGGCGAAATCGACCACGGCACGCTGGCGCATCAGCAGGCAGGCGGCGCGCCCCACCTGCCCGCGCCGCACCGCGCCGGTCGCGTTAAAGTCGTCGCCCAGCGCGGCGAAGTCGTCGGCGTTCAAGTCCACGTCCTCGAAGGTGGCCCACTGCCGCGTGCCATCGACCAGGACCGGCGCGCCGGCCATCACGACGCGCTTGCCCGGCCACGTGGCGCGGTACTCGGCCAGGTGCAGCGAGGTGTTGTTGCCGTGCCCGACGCCGAGCAGCAGCACCCAGGCGTCCAGGTCGTAGAGGCGGGCCAGCGGCGTGCCGTCGCCCATCGGATAGGCGAGCGCGTGGTCCGCCGTGATCGCCGCCGCGTGCTGCCCCCACGCCGCGAACGAGTACTGCGGGTGCGTGCTGCGCCGCACGTCGCGCTGCTTGCGGAAGCATTCCGGGATGATCCCCATGCCGCGCGTCGGCGTCAGGTCCGGGTCAAAGGGCGGCATGGTGGCGCGGATCGTCTCCCACCACGCCTCCGGCACGGGCGGGTCGCTCCATCCCGCCGGGTCGGACAGGTCGGCGGAGTGGGTCGGCATGACGAGCGTGCCCGTCGGACCGAGCGCGCGCTCCAGGGCGTAGATCACCGCCACCGCGCCGCCCGACACCCATCCGATGCGGCTGAGCGACGAATGCACGAGCAGCGTCATGCCCGGCTCGACGCCGAGGGCGTGCAGCTCCGCGGCCAGGCTCTTGACGGTGTTGGGGCGGTCCTGCCCCTGAATGGTGTCCCACTCGCTCACAATGGCGCCTCATCCTTCAGCGTGGTTCTTCAGCGTGGTTATGCTCATCCCTCAATCGCCGGTTCTGCCCCGGCGATCGCGCTCTGCACCGCCTCCAGGAGCAGGGCCTTGCCGCCGTAGCCCTTACGCACCAACTCGGCGCAGCGGTCGCGCAGCAGGGCCTGTTCGGCGGGCGTCAGGTCCTTGCCCGTGATCACGATCACCGGGAGATGCGCCAGCCGTGCGTCGCGCCGGATCGCGGCCAGCACGTCGAAGCCGCTCACCTCCGGCATGACCCAGTCCAGCAGGACGAGGCGCGGTACGTGCGCGGCCAGCCAGTCCAGCGCCGCCGCGCCGCCCGCGACGGCCTCCACGGTATAGCCCGCGCGGGTCAGGCTCTCGGCCAGCAACTGCCGGTCGTCGGGCGAGTCGTCCACGACCAGGACCGGCGCCTCCGGGCGAGGCTCGGCCAGGGTGTGCTCCAACGTCGTCAGCAGGCTGTTGAGCGCGATCGGCTTGGTGAGCGTGTCGTGCGCGCCCAGCGTGAGGGCCAGGGGGCGGTTGTCCACGATGGACACCATGATCACCGGGATGTGCCGCGTTTCGGGCATATCCTTGAGCTGGCGCAGCGTGGCCCAGCCGTCCTGGCCGGGCATCATCACGTCGAGCGTGATCGCGTCCGGCTGGAGGCTGCGGGCGACCGCCAGACCCTCCGCGCCGCTGCCCGCCGTGCGCACGGTGTAGCCTGCCCCGGCGAGCGTGTCGGCCAGCAGCTCGCGCGCCTCCAGGCTGTCGTCGATGACCAGCACGCAGGCGGCCCCGTTCGACACGGCCTCCACGCGGCCGCCCTCGACGGCGGGTTCCGGCGCGGCGGGCAGCGTCAGGAAGAAGGTGGTGCCTTCCCCTGGCGTGCTCTCGAACCAGATCGCGCCGCCGTGCAACTCGACCAGCCGCTTCGTGATCGCCATGCCCAGCCCGGTGCCCTCATAGCGCCGCGTCGTCGAGTTGTCGGCCTGCTGGAACTCGGCGAACACCGCCTCGGCCTGATCCGGGCTGATGCCGATCCCCGTGTCGCTGACCTCGATCCGGATCTGCCCCTCATGCGCGAAGGCGCGCAGCGTGATCTGCCCCTCATGCGTGAACTTGACCGCGTTCGCCAGCACGTTCGTCACGATCTGGCGGGCGCGCAGCTCGTCGGCATACAGCGGCGGGGCGTCGGCGAAGTCCCGCACGATCTCAAGCTGCTTGATGGCGGCCTGCGGCTCGACGGCGGCCAGCGCCGTTTCGAGCAGGTCCGGCGTGGACAGCGTCCGGGGGTTGAGCGCGACATGCCCGGCCTCGATGCGGTTGAGGTCCAGCACGTCGTTGATCAGGTTGAGCAGGTTCTGCCCGTTGCGCACGACTTTCTCCAGCCGGTTCTCCTGCGTCTCGTTGAGCGGGCCATACGTCCCGCTGAGCACCAACTCGGTGTAGCCGATGATCGAGTTGAGCGGCGTGCGCAGCTCATGGCTGACGCTGGTCAGGAACTGCGTCTTCATGCGGTTGGCCTCGCGCAGCTCCGCGTGGCGTTGGGCAAGCTGTTCGTGTGCCTCGCGCAGGGGGTTAAACAACTCGTGGCTCAAGACCTGCTGGCCCAGCACCGCCGCCGCCGCCGCCAGGAACAGCGCGCTCAGCGGGATGGGGACGTAGGGCCACACGAAAGCCGCCGCGAGCGGGCTGCCGATGACCAGCGCGGGCGCGCGCCACAGCCCTTTGGCCCGCTCGTGCGGGACGCGGTAGAGCGCGATGGCGCTCGCCAGGAGGTACGCGACCAGCGTGATGCTGGTGAACAGGCCGATGGGCGTGTAGTCCCAGGTGTAGCCGCCATCATGCGAGGGCACCGGCCGGATGTTGGTCGTGACGTGGTCGGACCACAGCGCGACGGCCTGGATGACGAACAGCACGACGCCGGTAATCTGCATGATGCGGGTGGTCGGGGTGCGGCTGCGGGAGAACTCGGCGGCGAAGAAGAACAGCGAGACGACGAACAGCCCGTACAGCGTCACAGCAAAGTAGAAGACCGGCTCCGGGTCGAGGCCCAGCGGGTCGATGAAGCGCGCCAGCCCGTTGACGCCGCTGTACAGCGCGAGGATGAACATCACCAGCGCGAACAGCCGGTTGCTGCGGCGGTGGGGGGCCTGCCACAGCACCAGCATCAGCAGCACGGTGGACAGCACCGCCGTGACCGTGTTCGCCGTGACGACCACCGCCGTGGTGAACGAGATGCTCATACCCCGATCCCCTCGATGGCAGGCGCCCCCGCCAGCAGGCGCCGGACCTGCGCCTGGAACTGGGCTACGCTGGCCTGGCGGGGCAGGGTCGCGTGGGGTGCGGCGGGCATGCCCGGCCCCTCGTCCCCCTCGGTGGCGAGCAGTACGCAGATCGAGCGCGTGGCCGGGTCGCAGCGCAGCGCCGCCAACAGGCCGCCCCCCTCGCTGCCGGGCAGGTGTTGGTCGAGCACGATCACCTGCGGGCGCAACTCGTGGACGAGTTGCAGCCCATCGTTGGCGCGGCAGGCGCCGCCGACGCGCATACGGCCCGGTTCGAGCGCCTCGCGCAGCGCCTCGATCCGCGCCGGGTCGCGGTCAAGGACCAGCACCAGCGGGCTGCCCTTAGCGTGGCGCGGCGGTATGGCGGTGGTCGTCAACGGGACGTCCGGCGCGGCGGGCAGTGCGACGTGGAAGCTGCTGCCCTGGTTGGGCGTGCTGTCCAGCCACACGTCGCCGTGGTGCATCTCGACCAGGCGGCGCGTGATCACCAGCCCCAGGCCCGTGCCGTCCGGGCGGCGCGTGATGCGCCCGTCCATCTGCATAAAGCCGTCAAAGATCGTCGCCTGGTGTTCCAGGGGGATGCCCGGCCCGGTGTCGGTGATGGTCAGGACCACCCGGCGCGCGTCCGGCTGGACATGGCCGCGCACGATGATGTAGCCCCGCTCGGTGAAGCGGACGGCATTGGACAGGAGGTTCGCCAGGATCTGGCGCATACGGCCCTCGTCCACCCACAGGGCGGGGAGGTCGGCGTAGGCGCGGATCACGGTCAACCCCTTCTCGACCGCGTGCGGCTCGATCTGCTGCACCGCCTGATCCAGCAGGTCGTTGGTGTTCACACGCGCCAGCGCCAGATCGAGGCGGCCCGCCTCGATGCGGCTGAGGTCCAGCACGTCGTTGATCAACTCCAGCAGCAGGTGGCCGTTGCGCCGCACCTTCTCCAGCCGGTCCGCCTGGGTGTCGGTCAGGTCGCCGTAGGTGCGGTTGAGCACGAGGTCGGTGTAGCCGATGATCGAGTTCAGCGGCGTGCGCAGCTCGTGGCTCATGTTCGCCAGGAACTGGCTCTTGGCGCGTGACGCCTCCAGGATCTCGACGTTGCGCAGCGCCAGCTCGGCGTTGAGATCCTCAAGCGGCTGAAAGACCTGATGCTTGATCACGAGCCGCCCCAGCATGATCATCGCGGCGGCAACCGCAAGCGCGTTGAAGGCGTGATGGCGCAGCGCGGGCGCGGTGGCGAAGCCGATCAGCCCGAGGCCCAGGATGGCGACCGGCAGCCGCACCTCGCGCGCCTCGACGTTTTCCTGGCGGCGGAGCGCGACGTAGACCCCCGCCACGTAGGCCAGCGCCAACCCGATCAGGACGTAGCCGAGCGTCGTGACGTGGAAGCGGTACGTACCGCTCGGCAGGGGCCGGAAGTTGACGTAGATGCGGTCGGACCACATCAGGGTCAGGTAGAGCAGGGCGGCGGGCGTGCTGTAGGCGAACTCAAGCCACCGGATGCGCGGCGGCGCGGCGGCGGCGGCGTGGGTAAACTTAATGAGGGCGATGTGGCCGACGAGGTCCAGCGTCGCGGTGGTGGAGAGGACCGGGCGGGGCTCCTGGTCGACGGGCTGCGCGACCTGCCAGAGCGTGTTGAAGATCGCGTACAAGGCCAACGTCAGCGCCGCCAGCCCAAAGAACTGATTGCTGCGGCGGCGTGGGTCTTGCCACACCACGATCAACGACAGCGCCATGCCGATGATGGCCAGCGAGATCGTCGCGCCGAGACTGGTCAGGGTGGCTATGCCAATCCGCATGTGTCGGCCCCGTACGTGGAGAGCGATCGATCGCGTATTGTACCCGTTTCACGCCGTTTTGCACCTGCCGGGCCGGGGCCGACGGACGGGGCGCGGCTGTTACGCCCGCAGCGAGCGAAACGCGTGCGGAGGCCGACCTCACCCCGCCCGCGCTCGCTCGTTTTTGGGGTCTCGCCAAACACGTGTTTGGCGGGGTGATCTTCCCCTCTCCAAACACGTTGGGGAGGGGCGAAACTCAACCTTGTGCGGCCCGTTTTCCCATCCGGGCGCGGGGGGAAGGGCGCGAGGTTGAGGATGCAGCGGGTATGCCCCCGGCTAGACGAGATCCAGCGGGAACTTCTTCTTGTAGTTCTCGATGGACTCCAGGATCACCTGCCGCGCGACGTCCGCGCCCTCCCAGCCCTTCGGCTCAACCGGGATGCCTTGCAGCTCCTTGTAAACCTGGAAGAAGTGCGCGACCGAGCTGAGGAAGTGCTTGGGGACGTCCCCCAGGTCGTGGTAGTCGTTGAACTGCGGGTCGGTGGATGGCACGGCCAGGATCTTCTCGTCGGAATCACCCCGGTCCAGCATGTGGAAGATCCCGATCGGGCGGGCCTCGATCACGCAGCCCGCGAACGTCGGCTCGCTGACCATCACCAGGATGTCCAGCGGGTCGCCATCGGCGGCATACGTCTGCGGGATCAGGCCGTAGTCACTCGGATAATGCATCGGGCTGTACAGCACGCGGTCGAGCTTGATGACCCCGGCCTTCTTGCTGTACTCGTACTTGTTCCGGCTGCCTTTCGGGATCTCCACGATGCAGTACACCACATTGGGGACGTCTGGCCCGCTGGGCAGGCTGTGCCATAGGTTCATCATGAGCGTTTCCTCGGTGGTTCACGACAACACCGCCTGATCGATCCGGCGGCGTGCTTGAAGATGTTTCAATACCGATTGTAACGAATTTATCGTCCGGCGCAGTTACAGGCGTGCGCGGCGCCGCCTCCGCTAGATCTCCGCACCGGCGCGGGCCTCGTCGGCATCCTCGACCGGTGCCGGGTCGGAGGGCGGCGCGGCGACGTGCTGGTTGGGCGGCGGCCCCGACTCCCCGATCAGGAACTCGATGCGTTCGATCGCGGGCGAGTCGAACAGCGTCAGGCGGCACACGTCGCAGACCCAGGCGGGGACGTTCGGCGCGCTGACCAGCGTGCCCGCGTAGATCTGGACGTAAACGGTCTTGGTCGGCTTCAGTTGGCCGACCCCGCAGGAAGGACAGGTTTCGTCAGGCAAAGGACCTTCTCGCGTCAAAGCGTCGCGCCTCAAGTCAGGCTGAATGATTGGGACGAAGGGAGCGGCGTGCCGCCGGGGTGCCGCCGGGCCTAATAGTAGCCGCCGGGCCAGATCGCGCCATCCGTCGCGGAGGGCGTGCCCTCCGGGGTGGGTGGCGGCGTCGGTGTGCTGGTGGGCAGCGGCGGCGCGGCGGACAGGTCGTAACGGGGGTGTTGGACGATCCCCCAATCGGACGGCGGCCAATAGCGCACGAACGCCCGGCCAACGATGTATTCCTCGCCCACCGGGCCGAAGTCCTGCGAGTCCTTGCTGGCGCCCCGGTTGTCCCCAAGGACGAAGTACTCATCCGGCCCGATGACCCATTCGCCGTCACACGACTTGCCGCGACAGAAGTTCTCGATGTACGGCTCATCGAGCAGCTTGCCGTCGATGTAGACCCGGCCCTCCAGGATCGTGACCGTCTCGCCCGGCAGGCCGATCACGCGCTTGATGAAGTCCCGGTCGGACTCCATCGGGTAGTGGAAGACGACCACATCACCGCGCTGCGGCTCGCCCACAAGGTACGACAACCGGCTGACGATGATGAACTGGTCGGTCGTGAAGTTCGGCAGCATGCTGTGGCCCTCCACGACGAAGCGCGCCGTGGCGAGGTTGACGAACGTGTAGATCGCCACGATCAGCAGCGCCGTCTCCAGGATCTCACGCAGGAAGCCGCTTTGCTGCCGCAGGCGCGGGCGCGGCCCGGCAGCGAAGGGCGGGCTGGCGGCTGGCTGTTGGGCGATAGATTCGCTTGGGTACGTTTCGGGCGGAAGGGTCAACGATGGTCACTCACTTACGGTTGGCGTCACACCGCTAGACTATAACGCAGCGCACCCGTGCGGGCAACCGCTGGACGCCCGCCGCTACTCGTAGCCCGGCAGCGGCGGCACGTTCACCGCGTAGGCGGTCGCGTGGATGTAGCCGACGACGAACAGCGCCAGCCCGCCGCCCAGCCCCAGCAGCGCCAGCACCGCCGCGACGGACCACTCCACCAGGCCGGTACGCATCAGGTCCACGTCGCCAGGGTCGGCCTCGGCGGCGATGAAGCGCTCCTCGAACAGCGTGATGGCGGGGTACGCCTCGCGCAGCGCCGCCTGGTAGCGGTCCTGGCTGATCACGACCGACGCCGCCGCGACGACGACAATCAGGAGCAGGAACGCCAGGATGAAGATCACCAGCCCGATCACGCTCCAGCGCCGCCCCGACCGCGCCCGCGCGCGTCGGACATGGGCCGCGCCCGGCCCGTCCTCGTACACGCGCCCGTCCGCCTCCAGCGTGATGTAGGCGCGGTCTTTGCGGAAGCCGCTGACCAGCAGGATCAGCAGGTACCACGCCAGCCCGAAGACCGACGCGATCGCCACCAGCCAGCCGCCGAGGCCCAGGCTTTTGCCGCGCGCCAGGACGGCTTCGTGCGGCGTGTGGCTGATGAGCCGGTAGCCATCGTGCAGGTAATACTGGACGCGCTGCTGGACGTACGTCATCGCCGGGGAGGGGCCGTAGCCATAGGTGACCGCCGGGGCGGGCGGCGGGGCCGTCGCCGGGGGCGGCGCGATCACCGGCGTCATCGGCAGCGGCGTGGGGACGGCCGCCGGGGGCGGCGTGTACGGCGCGGGCGGGATCATGGGCCGCGCCTGGGTCATCCCCGCGCTGTCTGACGCGCCGGGGGCGGCGTCGTCCGAGGCGCGCTCCGGGCGCGGCTCGTCGCGCTCACGCCAGCTCGCCGTGTCGATCTCATTCGTCGGCTGGAGCAGGTCGCCGGTCAGGCGCGGCACCGTTTCGCCCGGCTCGAAGGGGTGCGCGTCGTCGAGCCGCCCCGGTTCTTCCGCCTCCAGCTCGTCCAGCCACGGGTGGGGCGGCGGCTCTGGGACCCGGCTGGCTGCAGGCGGGGCGAGCGGCGCGTCCGGGATGGTGTCCTGGTCCACGGGCGCGATGATGATCTCCGGCTCGTCTTCTGGCCCGGCCGGAAGCGCCTCGTCAAGTGAGTCGACGCTGCTCAGGCGCGTGGTGGGCAGGTCGGCGCGATCCACGTCAGAGGGCGGGGCGTCTTCGTCCGGCGCGCCCGCGTCCAGGTCGTCGGGGACCGCGATCGCCTGCAACTCGTCGCCGGGGCGCTCCGGCGCGTCGGCCTCCGGCAGCGTGGCGGGCGGCGGCGTCTCTTCGGCGGCGTCCGGGGCGTGCGGCGGGCTGAGCGGGTGATCGCAGCGCGGGCACAGATCCCCTTCTGCCAAGACATGCGCCCCGCAGTTGGGGCACACTCGAATCTCGTCCAACACAGTCATCCTTTGCGCGGTTCGTTACGTACCCCAATTGTAGTACAAACCGCCACGGCTGCCCGACCGCCACCCGACGCCGCCCGGCCGGGTCCCCGGCGCGGGGCCGGGCCGAAAAACGCGACAGCCCACGGGAGCGGGTGGGCTGTCGGCGGCGACGGCT
>CAZGLU010000123.1:0-3518 GCA_964526095.1 uncultured Anaerolineaceae bacterium
AGATGGAATCTCGTGACTGGAGTTCAGACGTGTGCTCTTCCGATCTGAACAGCGCAACGCCGAGCAGCGCCATCACCAACAGGCTGCGCGTGATGAACGAGCGTACCATACAACGTCTCCTACACATCTTGATGATCAACGGCGTCGGGCGGGAGCACCACGCAGGCTGCTTTGACCGTGTCTGCAAGGTTCAGCACCGGACATGATCGATGACACATGCCTGTCCATTGCACACGGCCCGCTTCAAATACAGGACTGATAACAGGATACACGAAGAGCGCACCCAAGTTAAACCGAGTTTAAACATTGTAATGTTAATGACCTTAATTTTATGTTATTTGTAAGGTAGTTCGTTTAGACTTCAACGAAGTACGCGAGGCTCCGTGCTAAGCGGACGACGGCACACCAGCCTGACGGCAGTCAATGCGATCAGTTGTCGGGTGTAGGGATGTGCCAACAACTACGGGGGAGTGCAGCGGTACAGTCGACATAGTGGGAATGGAAGCCAAGCCACGAGTAACCAGGCATTCCACAGTATATCTACCCCACTTGTATGTCGATCGTTGAGCCAGTCGTCACCAAACAGAACAGCGGCCAAGGGCAAACATCAGGCGATACCGGCGAACTGCCGGGCACCGTCCTTATGGCGTCTAAGCAAGTTGGCCGTCCGCAAGCCTGGAGGTGCGTGTGGATGCCTTAGTATCGGCTCATGCTGCCTGAAAAGCGCTCTCCGACACCGACATCGTAGCTTAGCAACGCACAAACGCAGTCATTGTCGAACAAAGTTGCTGACCATAGATTAGGAGGGACCCATGCTCCAGGCAACGGAACAACCCCTTACCAGCCATGAACCCCGCATCACGTCGTACAGGCCGCGTCCCTTTCAAAAGTACGGCATCCAGGTCGCACCGGTCACGCACCAGCGGCGCGCGCGGGTGAGCGTGATTGTTCCGACGTTGAACGAGGCGAAAAACCTGCCGCACGTCCTGCCGCTGATCCCGGATTGGGTGGACGAGGTCATCCTCGTCGATGGGAACTCAACCGACGACACGGTAGAGGTCGCGCGGTCGCTGCTGCCGGATATCCGCGTGGTGATGCAGCAGGGGCGCGGCAAGGGCAACGCCCTGCGGGAAGGGTTCGCCGCGGCGACGGGCGACATCATCGTGATGATCGACGCGGACGGCTCGACCGATCCGCGCGAGATCCCGGCATTCGTCGGCGCCCTGGAGTCCGGCGCGGATTTCGCCAAAGGCTCGCGCTTCCTGCATGGCGCGGGGACGGCGGACATGGAGTTCCACCGGATGCTGGGGAACTGGGTGTTTGTGTTCCTCAGCCGCCTGCTGTTCGGGGGCCGGTACACCGACCTGTGCTACGGATACAACGCCTTCTGGCGACACGTCCTGCCCCGACTCGACCTGGACGCCGATGGGTTCGAGATCGAGACGCAGATGAACCTGCGCGCGCTCGCCGCCGGGCTGAAGGTGATCGAGGTAGTCAGCCACGAGCACCCGCGCATCTATGGCGACAGCAACCTGCACGCCATCAAGGACGGATGGCGCGTGCTCAAGACCATCTTTAAGGAGTACATCCGGCGCCGGCTTGTGCGCCAGACCGCGCCGCCGGAACCAGCCTACAACCCGGTTACATCCACCAGCGAGCCGGTCCAACTCTTGCTCAACGAGGCGCTGCACCTGGTACTGCACAGCGGCCAGGAGCTTTCGGCGGCAGCCTGCCGCGACGCGCTGATGGCCTGCAACCAAAGCCTATCCGCGATCATGGAATCGACCGTGGACCCGTACGCACACGAGCAGGCCGGTGAGGCGCCAGTAGACCTGCAATTCCTGGTGCGGCTGCAATATCGCAACGGCAACCAGCACGCGGAAGAATGGAACGCCGAACGCATGTTGGGCCAGGTGGCGCAATGAGCGACGGGCACGGCATCTCGGTCATCGTGTGTGCATACACCGATGACCGGTGGGAGGAACTAGGTGCAGCACTGGAATCGCTCCAACGGCAGACCGTCCCGGCGGACGAGATCATCCTGGTCATCGACCACAACCCGGCGCTCCAAGCGCGCGCCGCGAAGCAGTTCCCGACGGTGCGGGTGATCGAGAATCGCTACCGGCAGGGGCTATCCGGCGCGCGGAACAGCGGCATCGCCGCCGCGCGGGGCGCGATCCTCGCCTTCATGGACGAGGACGCGGTCGCGGCGCCCGACTGGCTTGAACGTCTGCGGGACGGTTACCAAAGCCCGCAGACGCTTGGCGTCGGCGGGACGGTCGAGCCGCAGTGGGTAGCGGGCCGCCCGAAGTGGTTCCCGAAGGAGTTCGATTGGGTTGTGGGCTGCACCTATGAGGGGATGCCCAAAACGGCGCAGCCCATCCGCAACCTGATCGGCTGCAATATGTCGTTCCGGCGCGAGGTGTTCGAGCGGGCCGGTGGCTTTCGCGACGGGATCGGGCGCATCGGCACGCGGCCGGTGGGCTGTGAGGAGACGGAGCTGTGCATCCGCATCCAGCAGCAGGCGCCCAACAGCGTGCTGATCTTCGACCCGGCGGTGCACGTCCGGCACCGCGTCCCGCCGCAGCGCGCGACGTGGGCTTACTTCCGGTCGCGCTGTTACTCCGAAGGGCTGTCGAAGGCGCTGGTGGCGCGGTACGTGGGCACCGGGAGCGCGCTGGCGTCCGAGCGGCGCTACGCCTTCCTGACGCTGGCGCGAGGCGTCCGGCGGGAGCTGACCGACACGGTGCTCAGGCGCGATCTGAACGCGCTGCGCCGGGCGGCGGCGCTCGTGCTGGGTTTGGCGATCACCACCGCCGGTTACACGGTCGGCACGCTGGCGGAACGTTTCACACCACACAGACGCCAGGCGGCGGCCCCCGTGCCCGGCGAAAGCATCGTGGATTAGCACTACATGACGATGAACATCCCATCTGAGTTCGAGCCGGTCCTTGTGGTCGAGGTCGAACTGGCGGGGCGGATACCCGCCCTGCCCGCGACTCCTTCACAGGCGGGCCGACCGTATCGCCGCGCCCTGGCGCTGATCCGGCTGCACACGCAGCCGGTCGGGGTCGCACGGCTGGACCTGGGCGAGGCAGGGCTGCCGCCCGACGCGGTCGCCGCGCAGATCTGGGGCGAACTGGGACCGGCGATCAACGCGCACCTGCGCGCGGACGGCCTCGCCCCGGTCGAAGGGCTGCCCGTCGAAGGGCTGCCCGCCGACGAGACGCCCGCCTGCCTGCAAGCACGCGCGGCGGTGCTCGCGGATGCGCCGCTGGTGAGCGTCGTGGTGGCGACACACAACCGGACCGCGTCGCTGTTGAAAACGCTTGAGTCGCTGCTGGCGCAGGACTATCCACGCACGGAGATCATCGTGGTGGATAACGCGCCGAGCACCAACGAGACGGCGGAAGCGGTGCGGCGGCTGGCGCGGCAGAGATCACGTTCGACGACGGGAGTCAGGAATTCTACACCCAAGCCTAGCCAGCGCTAACCCGTTTAAGATCTGAAGAGCACAC
>CAZGLU010000123.1:3528-8702 GCA_964526095.1 uncultured Anaerolineaceae bacterium
CTGCAAGACGTCAGCGGGGCGTTCGTGGCGTTCACGGACGACGATGTGATCGCGGACCGGCATTGGGTGACCGAATTGGTGCGCGGCTTCCGCATGGCCGAGGACGTCGGCTGCGTGACCGGCCTGATCTTCCCCGGCGAGCTGGAGACCCCGGCGCAGCTTCTCGCCGAGCAATACGGCGGGTTCGCCAAGGGCTTCGCCCCGCGCGTGTTCGATACGGGGGCGAACCGGCCCTCCGGCGCGCTGTTCCCCTACGCCGTTGGGGCAACCGGGTCCGGCGCCAACATGGCGTTCCGCACGGCGGTGCTGCGGGAGATGGGCGGCTTCGACCCGGCATTGGGCGCGGGGAGCCTGGGGATCGGCGGGGATGACCTGGCCGCGTTCTTCGCGGTGCTGACGCGGGGCTACCGCCTGGTCTACCAGCCGGGGGCGATCGTGCGGCACTGGGACCCGCGCGACTATGCGGCGCTGCGGCGGCGGGCGTACGGGTACGGGGTTGGTCTGACGGCCTACCTGACCAAGTGCGCGGTGGACCAGCCCTGGCGCGTCCTCGACATGCTGCGGCGCGTCCCGCACGGGCTGTCGTACCTGCTGGCCCCAAACTCGCACAAGAACGAGAAGAAGCAGGCCAACTACCCGCGTGAACTGAACGTCATGGAATGGAAGGGCATGTTGTACGGCCCGGTGGCGTACCTGCGCAGCCGGTGGCACGTCCGCCACAGCGAACGGGCGGCGGCGCCGCGTCGAGCCAGCGCGGACCTGCTGAACGAGCAAGGGATGAAGCAGGGATCATGACGATACCAGTACCCATCCTGACGTATCACAGCATCTCCGAGGTCAGCACGGAAAAGTTCAAGCCGTGGACCGTGACGCCCCGGATGTTCGAGGCGCACCTGGCGGCCCTGCGCGACGGCGGCTACACGCCGCTGACCGTCACACAGTACGTGCGCGCGATCGACGAGGGCACGCTGGGCGCGGCGGGGCGTCCGGCGCTGATCACGTTCGACGACGGGTTTCAGGACTTCTACACCCACGCCATGCCTGCGCTAACCCGTTTCGGCTTCCCGGCGACGGTCTATATCGTGACCGGGGCGGTCGGCGGGACGAGCCGCTGGCTGGCGCCGGAGGGGGAAGGCGACCGCCCGATGATGACCTGGGAACAGGTGGCGGCAATCGACGCGCAGGGCATCGAGTGTGGCGCGCACACGCACAGCCACCCGCAGCTTGACGTGCTGCCCCCGGCGGAGGCGCAGGAGGAGATCGTCCGCTCGAAGGACGAACTGGAACAGCACCTCGGCCACCGGATCGAGAGCTTCGCCTACCCACACGGGTATTTCGACCGACGCGTGCGTGCGCTGGTGATCGAGGCGGGCTACACCTCGGCGTGCGGGGTGAAAAACACCCTGAGCGCGCCGCATGATGACCGCTTCGCGCTGAGCCGGTTCTTCGTGATGCACGACACGGACGCGGACCGGCTGCGCGATCTGCTGCAAGGCAAGGGCCTGCCCGCCATGCGCACACGCGAGCGCATCCGAACCCGCATCTGGCGTGCGGTCCGCCGCTCGGAGCACCAGGTCAGGCGGGCGCTGGCGCAGACATCCGTGGGGCAGCGCAGCGAAAATACGGCAGAAGATACGGCAGGGGCCTTATGAACGGCCACATCAAGCGCGTGACGTCCCCGGCCCCGCGCGACGTCTGGATGGAGCTGGTGCAGCGCGATCCGAGCGCGCTGGTGTCCCAGACACCCGCCTGGGTGGACGCGCTCTGCGCGTCGGGAGGGTACCGGGACGCGAGCAGGCTGTACGAAACGGCGGACGGGCGGCAGTTGGTGCTGCCGATGGTCCGCCGGACGCGACGCCCGGCCGGGCTGGCAACAGGCGGCTCGTTCCCCTATGGCTGGGGGATCGGCGGGCTGGTGACGGGGGACGGCGCCCCGTGCGTCGAGGACATCGCGGCGGTGTTCGCGGATCTCGGTCAGCAGCGCGAACTCCAGATCAGCATCCGCCCCAACCCACTCCACGGGCCACAGTGGGCAGCAGCAGCACCGCCGGGGGTGGTCCGCATCCCGCGCGTGGCGCACGTGCTCGACCTGGAGGGCGGCTTCGAGCACGTGTGGGCGACACGTTTCAAGGGCACGAAACGGACCGCCGTACGCAAGGCCGAAAAAAGCGGCGTCGAGGTGGAGTGCGACACGACGGGGCGGCTCGTGCCGGTGTTCTACGCGCTGTGGGAGCAAGCCCTGGAACGATGGGCGGCGCAGCAGCATGAGCCGGTATGGCTGGCCCGCCTGCGGGGGCACCAGCGCGACCCGATCCGCAAGTTCCAGAACCTGGCGGCCCACCTGGGCGCGTCGTTCCAGATCTGGGTGGCGCGGCTGAACGGGGAGCCAGTCGCGGCGAACATCGTGCTCCAGGGCGCGAACGCGCACTACACGCGCGGCGCGATCAATCAGGAGCTGGCAGGCCCCGTGCGGGCCAGCGACCTGCTGCACCGCATGGCGATCGAAGATGCCTGCCGGGCCGGGTGCCGGTATTACCACATGGGCGAAACGGGCCGGTCGTCGTCACTGGCCCAGTTCAAGGAGGGCTTCGGAGCGGTGCCCTACGAATACGCCGAATACCGGGTGGAACGGTTGCCCATCACGGCCATGGACCAACGGCTGCGCGGCATGGTCAAGCAGGCGATCGGGTTTCGGGATGCGTAGAGTGGACAGGCGGCCCACAGGCGAGCGGGACCGGATAGAATCGGGCCGCACCGTCCGAGGTTGGACTGACCGTAGTCGTTAGAGAGCGAGAGAACATGACATTGCACCAATCGTCAGTAGTGAGTTTTAGCCCCGGAAACCGGGTGAGCCGGAGGATGCGCCGCATTGCGCCCCCCGCGCTGCGCCTGCTGATCGCCGCGCTGGTGCTCAGCGGGACGCTCGGCGCCGCGCTGCCGAGCCACGCGCAGGAAGGCAGGAGCGCGCCGCTGCCGCTCGGCCAGGACGACGAGTGGGAGCTGGTTTTCCGTGATGAGTTCGATGGGGATGAGCTGGACCGGGATAAGTGGGTCACGTGTTATTGGTGGGACTATTACGGCTGCAAGAACGGCGGCACGGGCGAGATCCAGTGGTACCTGCCGGAAAACATCATCGTCAGCGACGGCACGCTGAAGCTGGTGGCCCGTGAGGACTGGTTCGAGGCGAGCGACGGCAACACCTATGAGTACACGTCCGGCATGATCACGACCGGCAACATCGACGACGATGACGACGAGCCGCCCAAGTTCGCCATGGACAATGGCTACGTCGAGGTGCGGGCGAAGGTTCCAAAGGGGAAAGGGCTGTGGCCCGCGATCTGGATGCTGCCGACCGATTTCACCTCCAAGCCGGAGTTCGACCTGCTGGAGATCCTCGGCCACGAGCCGACCAAGGTCTATATGTCCGTGCATTTCCTGGACGACGATGAGAACCGCGCCCGCGAGCGCGAGATCTACGAGGGGCCGGACTTTTCGGAGGACTGGCATACGTTCGGGTTCGACTGGCATGAGGATACGCTGATCTGGTACATCGACGGGGAGGAACGCTGGCGGTACGAGGACGCGGGCCACATCTCGCACAAGCCGATGTACCTGCTGATCAACCTGGCGGTCGGGGGAAGCTGGGCCGGCGATCCCGATGACTCCACGCCGTTTCCGAGCGCATTCGAGATCGACTACGTCCGCATCTGGGAGCACAAGTCCCACTAAGACGCCGGAAGCGGCCCAGGCCCGTACAGACGAAGACACCGGCAGAACGACGAGGGAGCAACGCAGCGATCCATGGCTAAGGTGAACACACTCTCGTTTGGCGCGATCCGGTCCGGGATGCAGCGTGCGATGCACGTCGGCCCGGCGGACCGCCTGATGGCGCACCTGCGGGTCCCGCTGTACCGCAACGGCTACGCGCTGATCTTCAGCTCGTTCACGGCGTCGGGGCTGGGGATGTTCTTCTGGATCCTGGCGGCACGGGCTTACTCCGCGGACGCGGTGGGCCTGAACTCGGCGGCGCTGTCGTCGATGCTGCTGCTCTCGAACATCGCGCAGCTTAACCTGATGAACGCGCTCAACCGCTTCGTGCCGACCGCCGGGCGCCGCACGACGAAACTGGTGGCGTACACATACCTGGTCGTGACGGCGGCGGCGCTGGTCGCCGGGGTGGTGTTCCTGCTCGGCACCGAGATCTGGGCGCCCGCGCTGGTTGCGCTGCGGGCCAACCCGGTGCTGGCGGTGTGGTACGTCTTCTCCGTCGTGATCTGGACGGTCTTCGTGCTGCAAGACAGCACGCTGACCGGGCTGCGGCAGGCGATCTGGGTGCCGGTCGAGAACATCTCGTTCGCGGTGCTGAAGATCGTGCTGCTGGTCGTCTTCGCGCTGTTCCTGCCGGGGTTCGGGCTGCTGGTGTCGTGGACCGTGGCGGCGGCGCTGACGTTGATCCCGGTCAACTACCTGGTGTTCCGGCGGCTGATCCCGCGCCACATCGAGGCGACGAAACACGCCGAGGAGGCGATGTCGCTGCGCCAGATCAGCGCGTACGTGGCGGGGAACTACGTCGCCACGCTGGCGTGGCAGGCGGCCATCGGGCTGCTGCCGATCATCGTGGTGGAGCGCCTGGGGGCGAGCGCCAACGCCTACTACTACCTATCGTGGACCACGGCCTATTCGCTGTACCTGCTGGCGCGCAACATGGGCATGTCGCTGATCACCGAGGCGGCCACCGAGCCGAAGCTGCTGGTCGACTACAGCCGCAAGGTGTTCGTCCAGACGGGGCGGATGCTGGTGCCGATCGTGCTGCTGGCGGTGGCCGCCGCGCCGCTGATCCTGCGGCTGTTCGGGAGCGACTACGCGGAACACGCGCCGGGGGTCTTCCGGCTGCTGGTGCTGTCCGCGCTGCCGAACACCGTGATCACGCTGTACCTGAGCATCGCGCGGGTCAAGAACCACATCCGCAAGATCGTGTTCGTGCAGGTCGCGGTGAGCGTCCTGGCGGTCGGGGTGAGCTACGTCCTGATCGGCACGCACGGGATCAACGGCATCGGCGCGGCGCTGCTGGGCACGCAGACCGCGATCGCGGTCGCGCTGCTGGCGACGGAACTGCGCTTCATCTGGTGGCACGACGGGACGATCACGACGCTGGTCGGCTGGCTGACGATCCC
>CAZGLU010000124.1:0-2779 GCA_964526095.1 uncultured Anaerolineaceae bacterium
GAGTGGAGTAACGCAGACATGCAACGGATTAAGAAGGGCGATACGGTCGAAGTGATCGCCGGTTCGGACAAGGGGACGCGCGGCGAGGTGCTGCGTGTCATCCCCAAGAAGGATCGGGTGGTCGTTGAGCGGGTGAATATCGTCAAGAAGCATCAGCGTCCGATGCGCGCCGGTCGGGGCCAGATCCAGCCGGGCATCATCGAGTTCGAGGCGCCGATTCACCTCTCGAACGTCATGCTGGTCTGTTCCCAGTGCGACAAGCCGACCCGTGTGGGCTACCGCGTCAATGAAGACGGTATGAAGGTTCGCGTGTGCCGCGCGTGCGGGCGCGATATTGACTAGCCGTCTTCGGGAGTGAGGTTGAAGGTCGATGGCAATGAATCGCTTGCAGGAGCGCTACCGTCAGGAAGTCGCTCCGGCGTTGATGGAAGAGTTCGGCTATAAGAGCCGGATGCAGATCCCGCGCATCAAGAAGGTCACGGTCAATATCGGCGTCGGTGAGGCGCTCGACAACGCCAAGGCGCTCGACGCCGCGGTGGAAGACCTGCGCAAGATCTGCGGGCAGCAGCCGGTGATCACCAAGGCTCGTACCAGTATCGCGGCGTTCAAGCTGCGCGAGGGGCGCGCCATCGGGGTCAAGGTTGACCTGCGTGGCGAGCGCATGTGGGCTTTGCTGGACCGCCTGATGAACGTAGCGCTGCCGCGCACGCGTGACTTCAGCGGCATCAGCCCCGACGCGTTTGATGGCCGTGGGAACTACACGCTCGGCATCCGCGAGCAGATCCTGTTCCCTGAGATCGAATACGATAAGATCGATAAGGTCCGCGGCATGGAGATCACCATCGTGACCACTGCCCAGACCGACGAAGAGGGGCGCCGCCTGCTCAGCCTGCTGGGCATGCCGTTCCGCCAGCAGTAGCACGTTGTGTAGCGCTTAGCATGACAGGGAAGGTTTGACCCTATGGCAAAAAAGTCCTTGGTCGCGCGGGAGAAACGCCGCAAGTACAAGGTGCGCGTGCGTAACCGCTGCCAGTTTGTTGACCCGTATTCGGGGAAGGTCTGCGGGCGGCCGCGCGGCTACATGCGCCGCTTTGGCCTGTGCCGCATCCACTTCCGCCAGCTCGCGCTTGAGGGGAAGATCCCCGGCGTCGTGAAGTCAAGCTGGTGACCGGAGAAGAATGACGATGACGAACGATCCGATTGCCGATATGTTGACCCGCATCCGCAACGCCGTCATGGTTGGTCATACCAGCGTGGCGATGCCTAGCTCGAAGATGAAGGTCGCGCTGGCGAAGATCCTGAAGGCGGAAGGCTACATCGAGGATTTCACGGTCGGTGATGAAAGCCCTGCGCCCATCCTGAACATCCAGCTCAAGTACTGGGGCAAGCGCCGCGAGCGCCGCCCGGTGATCAGCCATCTGGAGCGCGTGAGCAAGCCGGGCCGCCGCATGTATGTCGGTCGCCGGGAGATCCCCTGGGTCATGAGCGGCCTGGGCATCGCGATCCTGTCGACGCCGCAGGGCGTCATGACCGGCCAGGAAGCGTACCGTCGGGGCATCGGTGGCGAGGTGCTCTGCTACGTCTGGTAGCTCCAGGCGGGCAGAGTGCCTATACACGCCTGACCTGGATGATCGGGTCCAAGTAGAGGATCGGGGCGAGGTGGCCGAGGGACCCCTCTTGATCATGTTCGCCCAGAAGCTCTACGACCGGCCCTCATGCAGGCAGTTGCACCCGGCCTTAACCATCGTACAGTCAGCACTTATTGAGAGAGGATAGAACCGTGTCACGAATTGGGAAGCAACCCATTCCGATCCCGGACAAGGTTCAGGTCAACATTGACGGCACCGAAGTGACCGTAAAAGGCCCGAAGGGTGAACTGTTTCAAAAGTTCCCGGCGGACATCACGATCGACCAGCAGGACGGGCAGATCGTGGTGACTCGCCCCACCGACCTGCCCAAGCACCGCGCGCTGCACGGCTTGACGCGCGCCCTGCTCGCCAACATGGTCAATGGCGTCAGCGTTGGCTTTGAGCGCGTGCTGGAGATCGAGGGCGTGGGTTACCGGGCCGAAATGGAAGGCCAGACCCTGGTCCTGTACCTGGGCTACTCGCACCCGATCCGGTTTGAACCCCCGGCGGATGTCGAGTATGTGGTGGAAGAACGTGGGCGCATCATCCGCGTCCGTGGCATCGATAAGCAGGTCGTTGGTGAGCTTGCCGCTCAGATCCGCAAGGCGCGTCCGCCGGAGCCATACCACGGCAAGGGTGTGCGCTATCAGGGTGAGCGGATCCGCCGTAAGGCCGGTAAGACGGGCAAGGCGTAAGCCGTCGCCGGGAGGATGATCGCGATATGGGCGAAAAAGAACGAATTGCACGGAAGCGTCGGCATCGTCGCGTGCGCGCCAAGATCTCCGGCACGCCGACGCGCCCGCGTCTGAACATTTATCGCAGCCTGGGTAACATCTATGCCCAGGTGATCGACGACACGGCGGGCCACACGCTCGCCGCGGCCTCGACTGTGGACCGTGAACTGCGCGAGAAGGTCGAGGGCAAGAACAAGACCGAAGCCGCCAAGCTGGTCGGTGAGTTGGTCGCCCGGCGTGCGCGGGAGGCAGGTGTCACCCAGGTCGTGTTCGACCGGGGCGGCTACCGGTTCCATGGCCGCGTCAAGGCGCTGGCCGACGCGGCGCGCGAAGCGGGCCTCGAATTCTAGCACGCACAACCGTTTGTTCAAGCGTTGGGGAGATCGGAAGAGCGTCGTGTAGGGAAAGAGTGTAGGA
>CAZGLU010000124.1:2789-8702 GCA_964526095.1 uncultured Anaerolineaceae bacterium
TGGAGAACAACATGGGAAGACGACAACCGCGGCGTGAAGAAGAACGCGAAGAATTTGACGAGCGCGTCATTGACATCACCCGTGTGGCCAAGGTGGTCAAGGGTGGTCGCCGGTTTGCTTTCCGCGCCGTCGTGGTCGTGGGCGACAACCAGGGCCGCGTCGGCATCGGCATCGGCAAGGCACGTGGCGTCCCGGACTCGATCCGCAAGGCGTCCGAGCGTGCCCGCCGGAATATGGCCCCCGTGGCGCTGTCCGGGCGGACCATCCCGCACCCGATCACGACCAAGCACGGTGGCGCCGTCGTGATGCTCAAGCCCGCGTCGCCCGGCACCGGCGTGATCGCCGGTGGTGGCGTGCGTGCCGTGCTGGAAGCGGCGGGCGTGCAGGACATCCTGAGCAAGAGCCAGGGCAGCGCCAACATCCTGAACGTGGCCCACGCCACGATCGACGCCCTGCGCGGCCTGCGCGACGTCGAGGAGCTGGCCCGGATGCGCGGCAAGGACCCCGCCGAGATCCAGCCGTTCTGGAAGCGAGGCAAGCGCGATGAGTAAGAAGCTTCGCATCACGCTGGTGAAAAGCCCGATCGGCTACAACGAGCGCCAGAAGGGCACGGTTCGCGCCCTCGGGCTGCGCAAGATGAACGACACCGTGGAGCACGACGACACGCCGCCGATTCGTGGTATGATCGCCAAGGTCAGCCACCTGGTGACGGTGGAGGAACTGTAAGATGAAGTTGCACGATTTGCGCCCCGACGAAGGGGCGAAGAAGAAGCGCAAGCGCGTCGGTCGCGGTATCTCGGCCGGTCAGGGCAAGACTGCCGGTCGCGGTACGAAGGGCCAGGGCGCGCGTTCTGGCGGCGGCAAGGGCGCGTACTTCGAGGGCGGTCAGTTGCCCCTGGTGCGCCGCCTGCCGTTCAAGCGCGGGTTCACCAACATCTTCCGCATCGAATACCAGGAAGTGAACGTCGATGACCTGGCGCGCGTGTTCGCCGCGGGCGACGAGGTCACGCCGGAGACGCTGGCCGCCAAGCGCCTGGTGCGCAAGGCCGATCAGCCGGTGGCGATCCTGGGGCGCGGTGAGTTGGGCGTGGCCCTCAAGGTCAAGGCGCACCGCTTCTCCGCCTCTGCGCGGGAGAAGATCGAGCAGGCGGGCGGCTCTGTTGAGGAGTTGGAGCTGCTGCTCACCGGCGCGCGGGCGACCGTCAAGAAGCTGCGCAAGGAGCAGCTTGAGGCGCTGAAGGCGGCGCGTGGCGCGGCTGAGTAGACATGCCGGTACCGGGCGGGGCCGCCCAGGCGCGGCCCCGCCCGTCCAGTTTGAACGACAACCTGAGAGTTAAACAGCTAAAAGGAACATACGATGATTGAAGCGCTGCAAAATGCATTTCGCCTGCCGGACCTCCGGCGGAAAATGCTATATACCGCGCTGATCCTGGTCGTCTACCAGTTCGCCGCCCACGTGACGGTCCCCGGCGTGGACCGTTTCGTGCTGGATCAGTTGTTCAGCGGCGAAGAGGCAGGCTTCCTGAGCGTGCTCAACTTGCTCTCGGGTGGCGCCGTCTCCAACTTCAGCGTGATCGCCAACGGCGTGTACCCCTACATCACGGCCTCGATCATCTTGCAGCTTCTGGTTCCGATCATCCCGGCTTTGCAGTCGATCCAGCAGGAGCCGGGCGGCCAGGAGAAGATCAACCGCTACACGTACTATCTGGCGATCCCCATGGCGGCGCTGCAAGCCATCGGCCAGATCAACATCTTCCAGAGCCAGCTCGACCAGATTGCTGCTGGCACGCTGATCCCCGGCTTCGGGTTCGGCGCTGGCAGCGACCTGCTGACCACGCTCTCAGTTATCATCACCATGACGGCGGGCACCATGTTCGCCATCTGGCTGGGTGAGCTGATCACCGAGCAGGGCATCGGCAACGGTATCTCGATCATCATTTTCGCCGGTATCGTCGCGGGCGTCCCGTCGGGGCTGTACAACCTGTTGCAGACGGACTTCGTCTTCAACCTGCTGGCGTTTGTGCTCCTGACCATCCTGACCGTCGTCGTGATCGTCATCATTCAGGAAGGCACGCGCCGCATCCCGGTGCAGTACGGTAAGCGCGTGCGCGGTCGCAAGATGTACGGCGGCGGCTCGACCCACATCCCGCTGAAGGTCAACACCGCGGGCATGATCCCGCTGATCTTCGCGCAGTCGATCGTCACCTTCCCGGCGATCATCGCTGGCTTCTTCAGCGGCGCGGCTGCCGTGCGCATCCAGAACATCTTCGGCAACCAGCAGGGCTTCCTGTACTGGTTCATCTACTTCCTGCTGGTCGTGGGCTTCACGTACTTCTACACCGGCGTCATGATCCAGAACCAGAACCTGGGCGAGAACCTCCAGAAGAACGGCGGGTTCATCCCCGGCATCCGGCCCGGACGCCGCACGCAGGAGTACATCAATCGCATCGTCAACCGGATCACGTTCGTCGGCGCGCTGTTCCTGGGCGCCGTCGCCGTGCTGCCGGGCATCATGCAGGTGGTGCAGCGCCTGTTCCTGGGCGAAGCCGCCACGACGCGCAACCCGGCGCTGGTCATCAGCAGCGCGGGCCTGATCATCGTCGTCGGCGTGGTGATCGACACCATGCGCCAGCTCGAAGCGCAGTTGATGATGCGCAACTACGACGGGTTCATGCGTTAGACCCGGCCGCCAGGGGGCGCGGCACTTCGCCCTATCCGAGACTTGTGCGAGCAGGGGTGGCCTGCTGGGTGCCCCTGCTCGTTGGCTGGTTGAGCGCGACCCGCTGCCCATGCGCGGCTGTTCTGGAAGCGTTTGAGATCGATGCAACGCACAGGTGTAATCCCGAAAACCCCGGACGAGCTGCTGCTCATGCGTGAGGCCGGACGCATCACGGCGATGGCGCTTCAAGCCATGCGCGAGGCGGTCTGCCCCGGCATCAGCACCAAGGAGCTGGACGCGATCGCGGCGGAGGTGCTGCGCAAGCACGGCGCAACCGCTGCCTTCCTGGGCTACCCGCCCGGTAGCGCGCACCCGTTCCCCGCCACGATCACCGCCTCGATCAACGAGGAGCTGGTGCACGGCATCCCGTCCGAGGAGCGGATCCTGCGTGAGGGCGACATCGTCAGCCTGGACTGCGGCGCGGTGTACCGGGGCTACGTTGGTGACGCGGCTCTGACCGTGGCCGTGGGCGAGGTGTCGGACGAGGTGCGCCGCCTGCTGGAAACGACCGAGGAGGCGCTGCGCATCGGGATCGACAAGGCCCGCGCCGGTGCCGAGACGAGCGACATCTCGCGCGCCGTGCAGCGGTTCGTCGAGGGACGCGGCTACAGCGTCGTGCGCGAGTATACCGGGCACGGCGTCGGGCGCTCGATGCACGAGCCGCCCCAGGTTCCGAACTGGTGGCCCGCCGGGCGCCAGCGGCTGCGCGGCTGGCAGAGCGTTCGCCTGGAGCCGGGCATCACCTTTGCCATCGAGCCGATGGTCAGCGCCGGGCGGCCCGAAACGCGCACGCTTGACGACCATTGGACCGTCGTCATGCGTGACGGATCGCTGTGCGCGCACTTCGAACACACGATCGCCATCACGCCCGAAGGCCCGCCGCTCATCCTGACGGCGCTGTAACAGGGCGGGGGCAGAGTCCGGACGAGGCGCGCCCTTGCCGGAAGTTAACCCTGGTCAACGCAGTCGTTTTTCGCTAGAATTACCGTTCCGTCCGGCCATGCCCGGCGAATGAGTACGAGGGAGTTGCAGTCATATGGCACGTATTGAAGGTGTGGACCTCCCGCGCAACAAGCGCGTCGAAGTCGCGCTCACCTACATCTACGGCATTGGCCCCACGCGCAGCCAGCACATTCTGGAGGCGACGGGGATCAACGCTGATACGCGCGTCAAGGACCTGACCGAGGCTGAGGTGCAGGCGCTGCGCGAAAGCGTCGCCAACTACCGCGTGGAAGGCGAGCTGCGCCGCGAGGTTCAGTTGAACATCAAGCGCCTGATCGAGATCGGCAGCTACCGCGGCCTGCGTCATCGCCGTAACCTCCCGGTGCACGGCCAGCGTACCAAGACCAACGCGCGCACGCGCAAAGGCCCCAAGAAGACGGTGGCCGGGCGTGGGCGTCGTCGCGGGGCCAAGAAGAAGTAGCGCGGCCCGCACCGTCATATCCGGTTGTTCTGCACCCGGGGCGTTCGGGCGGCCTGCCCGCGACGTCCCGTTCACCGCGCATGGTGCGGCGCGGGATCGTGGCCGGGGTGTTTTTCGCCCGGCTGCGGGTGGACGTTACCGCACGATAATGATGTAGGAGACAGTGAGGACAGATGGGACGGAGTCGGAGGGGTCCACGTCGCGGTGGCCCAAAGAAAGTCAGAAAGAATATCCCGTACGGGCAGGCACACATCCAGGCCACGTTCAACAACACGATCGTCTCCATGAGCGATCAGCAGGGCAACGTGGTCGCGTGGGCCAGTGCGGGGACCGCCGGTTTTAAGGGCAGCCGCAAGAGCACGCCGTACGCGGCGCGTATGGTCGCCCAGCAGGCCACCGAAAGCGCCAAGGAACACGGCATGCAAGAGGTGGATGTGTTCGTCAAGGGGCCTGGCCCTGGGCGTGAAGCAGCCATTCGCGCCATCCAGGCGACCGGGATCAAGGTCCGCTCGATCACCGACGTGACGCCGATCCCGCATAACGGGGTGCGCCCCCCCAAGAAGCGGCGCGTCTAGCAGCGATGCTGCATACTCGTTATTTTGCTCGGTGTAAACACACCAAGTAGTGTGGAGGAAGCCAGACATCCATGGCACGTTATACCGGTCCAGTTTGTAAGCTTTGCCGCCGTGAAGGCGAGAAGCTTTTCCTGAAGGGCGCGCGTTGCCTCTCACCGAAATGCTCGGTCGAGCGCCGCACCTATCCCCCCGGCCAGCACGGCAAAGATGCCCAGTTCCGGCGCGGGCGTGGTTCCGACTATGCCCTCCAGCTTCGTGAAAAGCAGAAGACCCGTCGCGTGTACGGGATCCTGGAGCGCCAGTTCCGGCGCTACTTCCGTGAGGCGCTGCGTCGCCCCGGCCTGACCGGCTCGAACCTGCTCGCGATCCTGGAGAGCCGCCTCGACAACGTTGTGTATCGCCTCGGCTGGGCGGACTCACGCGCCCATGCCCGTCAGATGGTTCAGCACGGCCATATCTCGGTGAACGGCCGCCGGACGAACATTCCCTCGTACCTGGTCCGTCCCGGTGATGTGGTGTCGATCCGCAACGAGAGCCGGAGCCGCCAGTACTTCAAAGAGCTGCGCGCCTACGCCGAGGAGCGGCCCCCGGCGCCGGAGTGGTTGAGCGTCGATCTCGCTGGCTATGAGGGCACGGTACTGCGCCTGCCAGAGCGCCGCGACGTGGATCTGCCGATCAACGAGCAGCTTATCGTTGAATACTACTCGCGCTAATCCAGTTGGCCGTACGACCCAGCCAGTTAGCAGTCCCGAAAGAAGGAGGGGGCGTGGTCACTAACAACATGGTGTTGCCCAAGATCGAGGGGGACGCGACCTCACAGCGTTACGGTCGCTTCATCATCAGCCCGCTCGAGCAAGGCTACGGTATCACGGTGGGTAACGCTCTGCGGCGCGTGCTGTTGTCGTCACTTCCCGGCGCCGCTGTCACGTCGATCCGCGTTTCGGGCGTTCACCACGAGTTTTCTGCTATCCCGCATGTCCGCGAGGACATGACGCAGTTGATCCTTCAGGTCAAGCAGCTCCGGCTCAAGCTCTATGAGGCCGAGTCGGCGCGGCTGCGCCTGGAGGTGCACGGCGAGGGCACGGTCACGGCGGCTGACATCATCTGCCCGGCTGAGGTGGAGATCATCAACCCGGACCTCTACCTGTTCACGGCGGACTCGGATGATGCCCAGCGGGAGATCGAGTTCACGGTCC
>CAZGLU010000125.1:0-6301 GCA_964526095.1 uncultured Anaerolineaceae bacterium
GGGGGCGCCACGGCCCGGTCACGCGCGACGAGTAGGTGAGATACTGAATGATGGCCTGCAACTCACCGGCCAGATCCTCGTTCAACGCGTCGATCAACGCTTGCTTGTCCATTAAATTTCTCCTCTCAGCTTGGATACGAGCGCTGGTTTCCCAAGGGGACCCTGACGGCCCCCTCAGTGATTACACAGGTAACTTCCACTTCTATTCTAGTCCAACCGGAGAGGCCCGGCCACCGCACAACCTTAAAAGTCCATATTTTCACTATCGGCCAGGTGGAGCACCGTCGCCAGCGCGGCCTGCGTCACCAGGCGCATGTAGCCGGGGTCCAGGTACTCGATGGTGTCGCGCTGGTTGTGCATGCGGGAAATGTCGTCGTGCGGCTCGGTCAGGCGCACGGCGGCGTAGCCCGCGTCGCTGAAGCTCTGGTGATCGCCCCAACGGTTCTCGCGGTCCAACGTGCGGTGGACATGCACCTCCAGGCCGGGGACGTAGTACAACGTCACCTGCTCGACGAGGCGAGCCAACCGGCGTGAAGGCGATCCCTCCGGTGGCGCGGAATAGAGGCGCAGGCGGTTGTGCGCCCCGCCGTTCCCGTCGTAGGGGCTGCCGATCATGTCCAGGTTGAGCACGGCCCGCAGGTCGACGCCCTGCTGCTGGATGATGTTTTCCACGAAGGCTTTGCTGCCGAACCGGCCATGCTCCTCCGCCCCGAACAGCACGCAGATGATCGTGCCCCGGTGCGGCGAGGGGGCGGCCAGCCGCGCGATCTCCAGCACGGCCGCGACCCCGGAGGCGTTGTCGTCCGCGCCCGGCTGGATGCTGTCGAAGGAGGTCATGTCGCGGCTGACGGTGTCGTAATGCGCGCCGACGAGCACCGCCCCCACTGTGGGTTCTGTGCCGTGGATCACCATGACCAGGTTCGCGCCCGTGTAGTCCTGCCCGCGATAGGTGAAATAGAACTCATGCGCGTACACGTCGATGGGGCGCCCCGGATAGGCCTGCTGGATCGCCAGGAACTCCCCGATCAGCATGTGGCGGGCGGCGTGTACGCCCCGGTCCGGCGCGGGGAAGGCGAGCGCGTGCCGGTTGGGCAGGCTCACCATGCGTTCGACGGTCGTCATCAGGCGGGCCGCATCGACCTGCTGCACCAGCACACCCAACGGCACCGGCTCCAGCGTGGCGGGTAGGGCCGGGAGGACCGGCGAGGGCGCGGGGGTTGTGGTCGGCAGAACAGGCAGATCGGTGGGCGGCAGGGTGGGCAGCGGAGACGGCTCGACGGTGGGCAGCGCGAAATCGGTGCTGGTCGGGAGCGGCGGGATGGAGGGCGGCGGTTCCGGCGTGTCGTCGGTGCTGAGGTTGCAACTCGCCACGACGATGGCGATCAGCAACAGTAACAGTTGGCGGGCGAGCAGACGAGTGCGACGCATGGCTACAAATCAGTGCGCGCGAGGCGCTGTCTGGCCCTCAGCCCCCGGCGCCCGGTTGTGCGGGAGTGGGGATCGAGGGTGAACCGGGCTGGAGCGAAAAACGAAGCTCGTTAATAACGCATGTGGCCCTAAAACCCAAAAAAGCCTATGTCACCGGGGGGCATAGGCTGTGGGTCGGACCGTTCGAGCGTCGGGCCGGTTAAACGCGGCGTTCCTTGAGGCGCGCAGCCTTGCCCTGGCGATCGCGCAGGTAGTACAACTGGGCACGACGGACCTTGGCATGACGCATGACTTCGATCTTCTCGATGCGCGGGCTGTTGAGCAGGAACGTACGCTCGACGCCAATGCCGTGGCTTGCCACGCGGCGCACGGTGAAATTGGCATCGTTCCCACCCTTGCGCAGGCGGATGATGATGCCCTGGAAGACCTGGACACGCTCGCGGTTGCCTTCCACGATCCGGACGTGGACCCGCACGGTGTCGCCAGGCGCAAGCTGCGGAAGGTCCGTGCGCTTGGTTTGCAGAGCCTGAACTAGGTCGGTCATGGGATGGTTCCTTTACACTCACGCGGCTCGTAGCGAGCCGCCCGTTGGTTGGCGTATAATCAATGTAACATCAAGGCGGCCCTGCTCACGGGGGCCGCGCGGCGAGCATTGTAGCACAGCCGCACCTGGTTTTCAATGGCGGGCTTGCTTGTGCCGCCCTGGCAGTTGATGGTAAACTGCCATTTGCCCCCTGGGTGTGGCACGGCTTGGAGCACCAGGCTTGCAGGAGAGAAAACGATGCGGGCACAACGACGAATTGTGTTCGGCCTGGCGGTAGCACTGATCGCGGCACTGGTACTTTCGGCGTGCTACCGGCCGGTTGGTAAGGACCTGGAACCGACTACGGTCGCCCAGCTTCCGGCACCGGCAACCGAGACCGCCGTGCCCGTGGTGACGGAGCCGCCCCTTGTAACCGAGGCGGTGCCGGTCATCGAGCCGGAGGCAACCGAGGCAGTGGCTGAGCCGGTGCTCACGGAGGAACCCCCCGATGTCGCCGCCGCGCCGGAGGCATCCCCCACTGCTGAGTTGATCACGCCCGGCGCTACGGTGACGGATGCGTTCGCCGCCCCGGCGGATGGGCAGGGCGGGCAGGCGGATGTCCTCGTCCCGACGCTCACCCAGGTGGTGGCCTTCGTCCCGACCGCGACCGCGACGCCGTCGCCCAGCCCGACGCCGCAACCGACTGCGACCGCAACGCCAACTGCCACGGCGACCCCGACCCTGGACCCGGCCCTGGGCATCCCGGAGGGCGCCAGCCCGATCCCGTTTGACCAGCCGCTCCCGACCTTCACGCCGTCCGAGGTGGGCGGCGGGGCGGAGGAAGCCATCCCACTGGGCGAGCGCCCACCTGAGCAGGCCGCGCCCATCGACGGGCAGGGCGGCGCTGTCGATGCCGTGGGTGAGACGCCCATCGCCATCGCGCAGGAGCCGACGCTGACCACCAATCAGATGACGGCTACGGTGGTGGTATATCAGGCGACCGCCCGCGCCGCGGCGACGCTCGGCACGCAGTTGCCGCCGCTGGGCCAGCCCGAAGGGGAGCTGCCCGCCGACGGGCAAGGCGGGGTCATCGAGCAGCAGGCCGTCCCCACCGCCATGCCGACTGCTGCCCCCGCGCCCCAGAACTGCGGCAGCCACTTGATCGCGCCGGGCGAGACGCTGTCTCGAATCGCGCAGCGCTACGGTGTGACCACGCAGCAGATGGCGCAGGTCAACAACATCGTGAACCCGGACCTGATCAAGGCCGGTGATACGCTTGTGGTGGCGTGTCCACAGGCCGTGACGACCACGGACACCGGCCAGGGCGGCGCCGCCCCCACGACCACGACGGCCCGGCCGAACGTGTACGTCGTGCAGCCCGGCGACAACATCTACCGCATCTCGCTGCGTTTTGGCGTGACGATGGCCGACCTGATCGCCGCCAACGGCATGACCCCGGCCAACATGAACCTGATCAGGGTCGGCCAGGAGCTGATCATTCCCGGCGGGATAGCCGCCGCGCCTGCGGCCGCACCCGTGCCGACTGCGACGCCGCTCCCGACGCTGGCGCCGCAGGTCGTGCCGGAACAACAGACGGATGGGACCGTCGGGTAGGCGACCTTCCTCAGAATGGCCTGGGAGCGGCGTCGCAGGGCGGTGTCGCTCCCTTTTTGCTGGTAACCGGATCGGATTAGGACGGCAGAGGGACCATGGATCGACTCAGCGAACGTATAACCGCGACACAAAAGATCTATGACGGCAAGTTGATCGGGCTGCGTGTCGAAACCGTGATGCTGCCCAATGGCGAGACAGCCAGGCGCGAGATCGTGCAGCATCCCGGCGCGGTGGCGATGGTCCCGCTGCTGGACGATGGCCGGGTGGTGCTGGTGCGCCAGTTCCGGCTGGCGGCGAACCGCATCACGCTTGAGATCCCGGCGGGCACGCTGGACGGCGACGAGGACCCGCAAGCGGCGGCGGCGCGCGAGCTGCAAGAGGAGATCGGGTTCCGCCCCGGTAAGCTGGAACGGCTGGGCGGGCACTTCACGGCGCCGGGCTACACCACCGAATACATCCACATGTTCCTGGCGACGGGATTGGAGCGCGCGAGCCTGAGCCTCGACGCGGACGAATTTCTGGAGATCGAGACGTTGCCGTTGGACGAGGCGCTGCGCCGTGTGGAGGCGGGTGAGTTCGAGGACAGCAAGACGGTCCTCGGGCTGCTGCTGGCCGCGCGCCGCCTGGGCAAGTAGGGCCGCCGCGCCCCGGCGCTACCTTTTGAGGCGCCGCGCGTAAATGGAATAGGGCGATAATGGTAAGTGACTGGTAAGTGCCCCAGGCTGCCGGGCGCATGGTGGGCTTGACCTGTAGCCCGGCGGGAGGATTGACCGGATGAGCAGCGACCCCTTGCTCACGCGGAAACTCGGCCAATATGAGATCGTCGAGCGGCTCGGTCGCGGCGGCATGGCGACCGTGTACCGTGCGCGTCAGGTGAACATGAACCGCGACGTGGCGATCAAGGTCATGAGCGTGGAGCTGGCGACGAACCCGCAGTTCGTGAGCCGCTTCGAGCAGGAGGCGCACGTCATCGCCAACCTGGAGCATCCGCGCATCCTGCCCGTGCACGACTACGGCCACGAGGGCGATTACTTCTACCTCGTGATGCGCCTGGTGGAGGGCGAGACGCTCTTCGACCGGCTCCAGCGCGGCCCGCTGACGCTTGACGAGGCCGCCGAGTTCCTCGGACAGATCGCGGAGGCGCTCGACTACGCCCATTCGCGCGGCATCGTGCACCGCGACCTGAAGCCCAACAACGTGCTTATCGACGAGTGGGACAACACCTACCTGATGGACTTCGGGCTGGCGAAGCTGATCGCCTCCACGCGGCAGCTTACCGCCTCCGGTGCGGTGCTGGGCACGCCCGCGTATATGTCCCCGGAGCAGTGGCGCGGCGCGCCGGTCGATGCGCGCACCGACGTCTACGCGCTGGGCGTGATGCTCTACGAGATGGTGTTGGGCCAGCCGCCGTTCGACTCCGACACACCCTTCAGCCTGATGTACAAGCACCTCAACGACCCGCCCACGCCGCCGCGTGAGATTCTACCGGGCCTGCCGCCCGCCGTGGAGGCGTGCCTGCTCAAGGCGCTGGAAAAGGACCCGGCCGAGCGCTACCAGACCGCCGGGGAGCTGGCGCGCGCCTTCAGCCTGGCGGTGAACGGCACCGGCGCCACGGAAGGGGACGAGTCCGGCACGGAGGCGGTGGTTGGCGAGCGGTCAGACCCCGCCCGCCAGACGGGCGTCGAACCGGCGGTGCGCTCGATGGCGGACGTGCCCGGCACGATGGAGCCCCGGACCGGCGTCGCAGGCGCTTGAGCCGGTCCCGGCTCCCGCCGACATCCGCCCGCCCGCCGCCGTGCTCGAGGGCGTGCCGCCGATCCCGGTCCCTGGCAGGCGTGGGGCGGGTGGGCCGCCGCCGCGCCGTGCGACCCCGCCACCCTCCCCGCTGCCGTTCGAGCTGCCGGAGGACGTGCCGCCCCCGGTCCGCAACGCGCTGGAATGGACCGCCGAGCGCGCGCGTCAGGTCAGCATCCCCGGCTTCATCGAGGCGCCAAAGGACGTGCGCGCCTCACAGGAGGCGGACCTGCCCCTGCCGCCCGACTCGAACCCGTGGCCGATGCCGTCCCACGCGGCGGCCTTCACGCGCGTCGCGCAGGGGCTGGACCCCGGCGAGCCGTTGATCGGCGCGCTGTACGTGCGCGGCACGGCGGACTGGCGCAACTGGCGCCGCCTGTTTTTCATCGGCCTGGGGCTGTCGGTCCTCGGCGGCATCTTCGGCGGTGTGTTCGACCTGTGGCTGTTCAACATCCTGGGTACCGTCGCCTGGCTGTACCTGGTGGTGCAGGGCTACCGCACCTGGCGCGGCAGCATCGGGCACTACTTCGTCGGGTTCACGCTCCAGCGCGTCGTGATCCTGCCCGTGACGCCCGCTGGCGTGCCTGTCTACGCGGACCAGGGCAGCGCCCCCTGGGAGGCGATCGAGCGGTTGAGCATGTCGCGGGAATACCTCTGGCTGGAGTCGTCCGGGCTGGACCCGGTCGCGTTCCTGGGCTGGATCCCGTCCAACGGCATCGCGGGGCTGGACCGGCAGCGCAAATGGCTGCTCGGCAGCCCGATCCACCGCCTGCTGCGCGACAAGGGCTACGGGATCAAGCCGTAGGACGAGATGACGACCGACCTTGCTCCCCAGGGCGATCCGCGCCCGCTCGGCGTGCTGGACTCCGGCGTGGGCGGCCTGTCCGTGCTGCGCGAGATCCGCGCCCTGCTGCCCGCCGAACACGTCCTCTACGCCGCCGA
>CAZGLU010000125.1:6311-8627 GCA_964526095.1 uncultured Anaerolineaceae bacterium
GGAGGTGCGGCGCTTCACGATCGAAATCGCGCGCTTCCTGATCGACCAGGGTGCCAAGCTGATCGTCGTGGCGTGCAACACGGCGAGCGCGGCGGCGCTGTACCCGCTGCGCGAGACGTTCCCCGACGTGCCCTTCGTCGGGATGGAGCCAGCCGTCAAGCCCGCCGCCCGCGACACGCGCACCGGGCGCATCGGCGTGATCGCGACCGAGGCGACGTTCCAGGGCGAGCTGTACGCCAGCGTCGTGGGCCGCTTCGCCAACGGTGTGCACGTCGAGACGCAGGTCTGCCCGGAGTTCGTGCTGCTGGCCGAGGCGGGTGACACCGCATCCGAGGCGGCGCGCGAGGTCGTGCGGGCGCGGCTCGCCCCGCTGCTGGCCGCCGGCATCGATCAACTGGTGTTGGGCTGCACCCATTTCCCCTTTCTGCTGCCGCTGATCCAGGACGTCGCGGGGCCGGGCGTGCGCGTGGTCGATCCCGGCCCGGCGGTCGCGCGGCAGGTGCGGCGCGTGCTGGAGGCGGGCGGGATGCTTAACCTGCGCCCGGCGTCGGGGCGCGTGACCTACGCCACCTCCGGCGACCCGGCGGCGCTGCGCCGCGTGGTGCGCGTGCTGTTGGGCCTCGACGTGCCGCCGGACGACGTGCGCGCGCTGCGTTGGGACGGCGCGCGGCTGGGCTGGGCGGAGTGAAGGCGATCCCGTGACGAAGCCCCGCGCCCCACGCAACCGCACGCTCACCCTGACGGACGCCGAACGCGAGGAGTACGCCGCGCGGCTGCTCCACCTCGACGGCCCGGCGGTGCTGGCGGACGTGCTCGACCGTACCATCTGCCAGGACGCGTTCGAGGTCTTCGACTGGCTGCCCCGTGCCAGCGTCGATCTGCTGTTCGCGGACCCGCCCTACAACCTCGATAAGTCGTTCAACGCGCGCAGCTTCGCCGCCCGCCCGCTGGACGAGTACGAGGCGTGGATCGCGTCGTGGCTGGTGCCGCTGCTGCCCGTGCTGAAGCCGACCGCCTCGGTCTACATCTGCGGGGACTGGCGCTCGTCGGCGGCGATCCACCGCGCCGTGGCGCCGCACCTGATCGTGCGCAACCGCATCACGTGGGAGCGCGAGAAGGGGCGCGGCGCGCGCGCCAACTGGAAGAATGGCGCGGAGGACATCTGGTTCTGCACCGTGTCCGACGATTACCACTTCGACGTGGACGCGGTCAAGCTCAAGCGCCGGGTGCGCGCGCCGTACACCGACGCCGCCGGGCGTCCCAAGGACTGGGCCGAGGGCGCGGACGGCCGTTTCCGCCTGACGTATCCCTCGAACCTGTGGACTGACCTCACCGTGCCGTTCTGGTCCATGCCGGAGAACACCGATCACCCCACGCAGAAGCCGGAGAAGCTGCTCGCCAAGATCATCCTCGCCAGCTCGCGCCCCGGCGACGTGGTGCTGGACCCCTTCCTCGGCTCCGGCACGACCGCCGTCGTGGCGAAGAAGCTGGGGCGCCACGCCATCGGCATCGAGATCGACCGCGACTACTGCTGTCTGGCCGAGAAGCGGCTGGCGCTGGCCGAGCGCGACCCGCGCATTCAGGGTTACGAAGACGGCGTCTTCTGGGAGCGCAACGCCCGCTAACCCCGCACTGCCCACCGTGCGCGATCATATCAGGAGCACCTCCGGCAGCGGTCAGCCGGAAAACTGGCGCTTGCGCGGCGCTGGAATTTAGATATACTTCTAATTAGATGATTATCTAAATTAAGGTGCAGCGATGGGCGAAGACGAGATCAAGATGCTGCTGGCGTTCTTCAAAACGCTGGCCGACGAGAGCCGGTTGAAGATCCTGGGGCTGGTCAGCGCGGAGGAGCGCAGCGTTGGCGAGCTGGCGACCCTGTTGAACCTGAAGGAGCCGACGGTATCGCACCACCTGGCGAAGCTCAAGGACCTGGACCTGGTCACCGTCCGCGCGGAGGGTAACACCCGGTTGTATCGCCTCAAGCCTGGCGCGCTCGAGGCCATGAATAAGCGCCTGTTGAGCATGGAGGATATAGCGATGTGGACGGAAGACCTGGAGCTTTCGGCCTGGGACCGCAAGGTGCTGGACAACTTCTTTGACCAGGGCCGTCTGAAGGAGATCCCGGCGCAGCGCAAGAAGCTGGACGTGATCCTGCGCTGGCTGGCCGAGCAGTTCGAGCCGGGGCGCGAGTACAGCGAGCAGGAGGTCAACGACCTGCTGCGCCGCTACCACGCAGACACGGCGACGCTGCGCCGCGAGTTGGAGATCGGAAGAGCGTCGTGTAGGGAAAGAGTGTAGGATAGGGGGGGGGTG
>CAZGLU010000126.1:0-5537 GCA_964526095.1 uncultured Anaerolineaceae bacterium
CAAAGCCAGTCTCCGCGCGTCGTGTAGGGGCGGGTTTGCAAACCCGCCCGGTTCTGCCGCATCGGGGGGCGTTCCCACCGGCGCCGTGCCGCTACAGGCGGTTGGCCTGTTCCAGCGCCCGCGCCAGCACGCGCCGCGTCAGTACCCGCGCCATCTCGGCCCGGTACTCGGCGCTGCCCCAATGGTCGCCCGGCGGATCAAGCACCAGGGCCGCAGCCGCCTGCCCGGCGTCGCCCGTTTCGTCAAAGATGCGCCCGGCTTCCGGTTGGCGGACCGGCGTCGCGGCCACGCCGCACAGCGCCAGGCTGGTATACGCGGGGCGTCCGTCACCCCCCACCTCGACGTAGGCCACCGCGCCCACGATCGGGGCGTCGGCGGGGGTGCGCCCCACCTGCTCGTACGCGACGGCAGCCCGCGCCGCACCGAGCGGCACGCGCAGGTCCGTGATCAGCGCGCGCGCCATGTCGTCGCCCGCCTCCAGCCACGCGCTGATGGTCACGTGCATCGGCACGTCCGCGCGGTGCAGGACCGCGCCCAACGCCAGCAGCAGGGTCAGCGTGCGGGACTGCGGGTCGCGCTCGGTCAGCAGGTCGCCAATGGTCATCGTGTTGCGCAGCGTTTCCGGCTGGTCCGCCTTGAGTAACTCCGCCAGCGCCCGCAGCGCCGGGCGATCCGCGCGCTCGGCACACGCCTGCCGCGCGCGTTCGAGCGTGACCATGCTGCCCAGCACCAGCGCGTCATCGACCTCGCTGAAGCGGTCCAGCTTCAGCGCGTCCATGCGCACCACGGCCTCGACCTGCGCCCCCGCCTGCCGGTGCAGTGTGACGCCGCCGTACAGCGGGTAAACGCCCGGCTGCTGGACCAGCTTCGCCGCCTCCTCGATGCTGCCCGGCGTATGGATCGTCTCCAGATGTGTCAGCACGTCGTCTCTCCTCCTCAGCTTGCAGTCGGATGCTGCGGTAAGCGCCGCCCGCTAGAACTGCTCCAGGAAACGCAGGTCGTTCTGCCAGAAGTACCGGATGTCCGTGATCCCGTGCTTGACCATGGTCATGCGCTCCGGCCCCATGCCGAACGCGAAGCCGCTCCACTCGGTCGGGTCGTAGCCGCCGTTTTGCAGCACGACGGGATGCACCATGCCGCACCCGGCGATCTCCAGCCAGCCGGTGTACTTGCACACCGGGCAGCCCGCGCCCTCACACAGGATGCACTCGACGTCCACCTCCATGCTCGGCTCGGTGAAGGGGAAGTACGATCCCCGGAACCGCACGCGCTTATCCTCGCCGAACATGTGCCGCGCGAACTCTGCGATCGTGCCCTTGAGGTCCGTCAGGCGGATGTTCCGCCCGATCGCCAGCCCTTCGACCTGGTTGAACTGGATCTCCGACCGCGCCGAGATCTGCTCGTAGCGGTAGCACATGCCCGGCAGGATCACGCGGATCGGCTGCGTGCCGTTTTCGCCCAGGTCGCGCATGGCGCGGATCTGGCCGGGGCTGGTGTGCGTGCGCAGCAGCACGCCCGGCGTCGTGGTGTGGAACGTGTCCCACATATCGCGTGCGGGGTGGTGCGGCGGGATGTTCAGCAGCGTGAAGTTCGTCTCGTCGTCCTCCACGTCCGGGCTGCGGTACACCTGGAAGCCCATTTCGGCCCAGATCGCGGTGATCTCGCGCAGTGTCTGCGTGGTGGGATGCAGCCCACCCATCGGCACGGGACGGCCCGGCAGCGTGACGTCCAGCCCGCCCTCCTCAAGCGTGCGCGCCAGCTCGTGCGCCTCGATCTCCGCCTCGCGCGCGGTGAAGGCGTCGGTCAGCGCGTCTTTGATCTCGTTCGCGCGCTTGCCGAACGCGGCCCGTTCCTCCTTCGGAAGCTGCCCGGTGCTGCGCAGCGCCAGCGTGACTTCGCCCTTTTTGCCCAGGTAGCGGCGCTCCCAGTCCGCGAGCGCGTCCGCGTCCCGGATGCCTTCCAGTTCGGCCTGCGCGCGGCGGTAGGTTTGTTCCAGTTGGTCCAGCATGTGCGTCCTTCCGTCCGATCTGCGGCGCTGGCAGTCCTGGCCGCCAGCCCGATCTACTGTCCCTCATTTTGCCAAAAAACAAAAAATCTCGTCGCGGATCCGTAGCCGGATCAGGGACGAGAGGATTCCCGTGGTACCACCCTGCTTAGCTCACCGCCCATGGGCGGCGAACTCACTTCATTACGCCTGCCTCACGCTTCGGCGTGAGAGAGGCTGCCCGGCTAACGCGGGGCGGGCGGAGCGGACTACAGGCCCCGTGCGGGGCGTTCACCCGTCGGCTCAGGAGCGAACTTCCGCGAGTTCCGTCTCGCCCCGGCTTGCAGTCCATGACCGGGACTCCCTGGGAGCGGTGCGCTCGCGTACTTTTCTCCGTCGCAGCCTTTAGCGTATGCGATTACCGGCTAGTATGCCAGAGGGCACGGCGCGTGTCAATATGGCCGGTGGGCGGTTCACGGAACGCGGCCCGTCATCTCATGGTAGCTGGAAGAACGCACGCCGGTCCTGCCCGTATTCCGCCATCGCCAGTGACAGCTCGACGCCCGCCGGGGCCTCATAGACCATCCACCCGGCCTTCTCAGCCCCGCCCAGGATGCGCCCCTCCAACTCGGTGTCCGATTCCTCCAGCGGCGGGTTGGTCATCGGCTCGTAGATGATCCCGTCGCTGCTGACCAGCTTCAACTGGTCGCTGATCGCGTCCAGGTCGCAGATGTCGTCCGGCGACTTGCGGCACTTGACCTGGAACTGCACACGATAGAGTTGGGTCTGCTCGGAGGGTTCGGCGGTGGCCTCGCTGTCGGGAGGGTTGGGCCGCACGACGGTCAGCACGCGCACCTCGTATTCGGTCGTGCGCGTGTAGCGGCGCGCGGGTACCGGGTCGTTGCGCGTGCCGCGCCCTTCGTTAAGCGACGAGGCCGGCGTCCCCGAACAGGCGAGGACCGCCAGCAGCAGCGCCGCCGCTACCATAACCAGAGCCGGTTGGGTCCCCCGCCGGAACTTCATACCTCGCCCTTTTTCGTCAACTTTCGCCATGCTCTCGATCATAAATCGAATGGCGAATTTTACCTACACCCCCGTGCCTACGGTTGCCCTGAAGCCGGTTCGCCCACCTGCTCGTAGGGCGCGACCAGCATCCCGCCCGGCCGCTTGTTCTTCACTGCGACGATCTCCGCGATGATGCTCAGCGCGATCTCCTGCGGCGACTTGCCGCCGATGTCCAGCCCGATCGGCGTGTGGATCAGCGGCAGTTGGCTCAGGTCCAGGCCGACCTCCTGCGCGCGCGCCACCCGTTCCTCGTGCCGCACGCGCTTGCCGATCGCGCCGATGTAGCCGACCGTATGCCCGGCCAGCGCTTTGAGCAGCGCGTCCTCGAAGCGCGGCTCGTGGTTCAGCGAGACGACGAACGTCCGCTCGTCCACGCCCACGCGCCGGATCACCTCGGCGGGCCACGCCGCGATGACCTCGTCCGCCTCCGGGTGTTTCTCCCGCGTGGCGAACGCGGGCCGCGCGTCGCTGACGATCGTGCGGAAGCCGAGCAGCCGGGCGAAGCGCACCAGCGGCAGCGACGCCACATCCCCGCCGAAGATCAGCAGCAGCGGCGGCGGCAGGACCGGCTCAAACAGCGCCACGCGCCCGTCGGGGTAGGTGGCGGATACCGGGCGGTCGTCGTGCAGCGCCTCCAGCGCGTCCCGCCGGATCGCCTCCGGCAGCCAGCCGTTCGCGCCGCCGCCGTCCGGCGTGACCTGGGCGTGACGCGCGTCCGGTGCGGTGGGCGTGCCCGGCGTGCAGACCGTCACCTTGACGTGGCGCTCCGGCCCGCTTTGCAGCAGGTCCAGCGTGGCACGGTCGAGCGGCTCCACCAGCACGTCGATCTTGCCCTCGCAGTTCAGGCCGATCTCGACCAGCGGGTTCTCGACGTGCTTGTAATGCAGCATCAGCGGCTGGCCGCTCGCCAGCACCGTCTGCGCGACCTCGTACACGTCCGTCTCGACGCAGCCGCCGCTCACCGCGCCGATGAAGCGGTTCCGGTCGGTGATCGCCATGCGCGCGCCGAGCGGCTGGCTGGAGGAGCCGAAGATCCGCACGATCGTCGCCAGCGCGACCGGCTCACCCGCGTCCAGCCAGGCCCTCGCCTGCGCCAGAATCTGTTCCTGCATCATCTGCGCCGCTTGCCCTTCCTGGCCTTTTTGCCCTTGCGTTTGCCTGAGGCACGGTCCTCGCTGCCGCGCCAGCCCTTCGCCCCGTCCATCTTCACGAGGCGCGGGTGGAACTCGGCCAGCGCCACGACCAGATCGGCCTGATCCGCCATGACCTGGCGGATATCCTTGTACGCGCCGGGCGCCTCGTCCAGCCCGGCTGAGAGCAGTTCGACACCCCGCTCGGCCAGGAAGCGCTCGACCGCCGCCCACTCGAACGCCTGGAACGCCTGCTTGCGGCTCATCTGCCGCCCGGCCCCGTGCGCCGCGCTGCGGATCGATTCCGTGTTGCCCAGGCCGCGCACCACGAAGCCGGGCGCGCCCATGCTGCCGGGGATCACGCCGAGCACGCCCTCCCCGGCGGGCGTCGCGCCCTTGCGGTGCACGATCACCTCCCGGCCGTCGAGCGTCTCCTTCCACGCGAAGTTGTGGTGGTTCTCGACGCCGCCCAGCACCGGGATGCGCAGCGCGTCGATGATCTGACGGTGGATCACGGCGTGGTTCGCGCTCGCGTAACGCCCGGCCAGCGTCATCGCCGCCCAATATTCCGCCCCGGCGCTTTCGTCCAGGTCCAGCCACGCCAGATGCTTGAAGTCCTTCGGCAGCCCGGCGTGGCGCTGCATGGCGATCTGCGTGTAATAATTCGCCATCTCCAGCCCGAAGCGGCGGCTGCCGCTGTGGCTCAGCACGGCCAGGTACGTGCCCGGCGGTATTTTACCCAACGGCGAGGGGATTTCCGAGTGCACGTGCAGCGCGCCGAACTCCACGAAGTGGTTGCCGGACCCGCTCGTGCCGAGCTGCTGCCACGCTATATCCTTGAAGTGCCGCGCGACGGGGTGCTCGTCCCACAGCGGATCGTCCATCACCTCATGCTCGCGCGGCACGGGCCACGCGCTGCCCGCGCCGAAGCACGTCTGTTCCTCCAGCACGGCCCGGAAGCGCTCACGCCGCTCGTCGAGGATCCCCGGCGAGGCGTTGAAAACGGTCATGCGCATCCGGCAGGCGATGTCCACGCCCACCGCGTAGGGGATCACAGCGTTATCCGTCGCCAGCACGCCGCCGATCGGCAGGCCGTAGCCCTGGTGCGCGTCGGGCTTCAGCGCGCCGCGCCCGGCGACGGGCAGCCGCCCCGCGCCGGTCATCTCGTGGTAGCGGTCGAGGGCGAAGGAGTTGACCAGGAACTTGCCCCCGATGATACTCACGGAACCGGAGCCGATGCCGATGTAGTCGTCGGACTCGATGATGTACTCGTCGATCATCCGCTCGCCACGGGAGAAGCACCACGCCGTCGCGGCGCTATAGCCACCCCGGTAAAGCTCGGACAGGATAACATCATA
>CAZGLU010000126.1:5547-8595 GCA_964526095.1 uncultured Anaerolineaceae bacterium
CGTTATCCGTCGCCAGCACGCCGCCGATGGGCAGGCCGTAGCCCTGGTGCGCGTCCGGCATCAGCGCGCCGCGCACGGCGACGGGCAGCCGCACCGCGCGCTTCATCTGCTCCAGCGCGCCCGGCTCGATCCCCGCCTCGCCCCACACCTTGTACGGCGCGGCCTGGTCGAGGGAATAGTGAGTCGTGCGCGTGTGCTCGTTCATCTACTCTGTTCCTTCGTTGCCTGCTTTGCTAACGGTTGCTCGCTGCCCTTAATATCAATTATAGCCGACCGCCGCTCTGAGCCTCAGCCGGGCCTGTGAGGACCCATGCACCGCATCGCCGCGTTCATCCGCCTCAGCCGCCTGCACTTCCTGCCCCTGCCGCTGCTGACCTATTTTATCGGCCTGGCGCTGGCGGAGCGCGATCGCGGCGGGCTGGACGTGACCCTGGTGCTGGCCGGGGCCGGGATCGAGCTGCTGGCACAACTCAGTGTGGCGTACTTCAACGACTACTGGGACCGGCCCACCGACGCGATCAACACGCGCCGCACGCTGCTTTCCGGGGGCAGCGGCGAGCTGACGACCGGCGTGCTGCCGCCGTGGGTCGCGCTTGTGGCCGGGGTTGTCTGTCAGGGGGCGGCGTTGGCGGCGGCGGCCTGGGTGGGGCTGCCCGCCGTCGGGTGGCTGTTGTTGGCGGGCGCGCTGCTGGCCGCGCTGTTCTACACCACGCCGCCGCTCAAGCTGGCCTGGCGCGGCCTGGGCGAGCTGACGACGAGCCTCGTCGCCGCGATCATGGTCCCGCAGTGGGCCTACAGCCTGCAAACCGGGCATCTCAGCGGCGAGTTGTTCCTGCTCAGCCTGCCGCTGCTGCCCTTCGTCATGTCGCTGTTCCTGGCGATCGCCGCGCCCGACCTGCCTGCCGATGCACAGGTCGGCAAGCGCACGCTCCCGGTGATCGTCAGCGGGCGCCGCGTGCCGGGCCTGTATCTGGCGCTCGTAGGGGCGGGGACGCTCGCCGCGCTGCTGGTGTGGCCGGGGCGCGTGCCGGGCCTCGCGCTGATCGTCGCGGCGCTGCTCGCCTTCCCGCTGGCGGCCCTGGCGTGGCGCGGCCTGCGCCCTCCGCTCAGCGACCGCCCTCTGACGCTCCTGCTGATGATCCTCCGCGCCGGGCTGGTCCCCCTGGCGCTGATCGGGGTGCTGAACGCGGCCCTGTGGCTGGGCAGTTAGCGGCGTGCATGCAAGGATGAGCGGTTCGCATGGGCCAACGGCTCATCGCTGAACGCTGCCTGCTAACGCCTTACAGGCTGATCTGGGATAACCACGTCAGCGCGAACAACACCGCGACCTTAATGCCACTCAGGTACGTCCGGATCCGTGGGCGCGGCAGGCGCACCTTGCGCAGCCGCTCGGCCAGCGACACGACCAGGATCGGCAGCGAGCCAAGCACGCCGACCAGCATGAACTCGACGGCATCCAGCAGCATGTCCAACTTAATGTCGATGAAGCTCAGCAGCAACTCCCCATGATCTGTTCCTCCTTTTGCAGTCTGGTCCTCTGGGCCAAAGGCCCCCGGTCACGTGTGAACCCGGACGCGCCGTCAAATCGAGCGGGGGTGGGGAGGGCCAACACCCATTTGCCGCACATTCCTCCCCACCCGATCCGCTCCGGAAATGGGCGCATCCCGGCGAAAACGCCTTGCCTTGTGATCCTTGATGTGATCCTTGATAAAGTGCTGGCCCCTGGTTCCCCGGCGGCGGGCGACGGTTTCCTGTACGTCCCGTGTCCCGTGTCGCAGCGCCGCGATGTTCCGACTACTGGCGGGCCGAATCGTCATCCGTTTCGGTGCGATGCTGTTCGGTCGAGTGGCACCCGTCCCCCCGACCGAACCAGCCATGTGCTAGCCGATCAAGGGCACGTGTGCGGGGCGAAACGCTGTCTGTGACTGTGCCGGATCGCTCGATCCGTTATGCGTTGGGCGTTTCATAGCTGCCTCCGCTTCCGTTGTGGTGACGCCCTGTCGTCGTGACGGGCAGCCTCGGAGCGCGTGCCCGCAACTCCGAAACCGCTTCCTGCGCCGTGTAGATGATGTCGTCCAGCCATCCGGCGGCGTCGTCCAAAGCCAGGGGCGAACAGACCTCGAAGCGCCCCGTGCACACGTCGGTGTGGAGGTCGTCCAGGGCGTTGAATAACGCCTCGAACCACGCCACGCTGTAGGCGCTGCCCGCTGACCGGTTGAACTGCACCTGCTTCTGCATCATCTTCACAGCCTTCCTGATGCTTCTCTCCGCCGTTCGGGACGCTTGCCAGGGCCTCAACTCCCCGGCGGCCCCTCCGCTGCGTTCCCCGAACTTAAACGCAACCGGGGCGTGGAACCTGTGAGCCGATCCCACGCCCCGGTAAGGGGTCAACGTCGTGAACGCGACAGGGCGTTACATTCCGCCCTCCGCGCCACTTCTGCCGTGAGATCGACTGCTCAAGCCGCTTAACGCTGCCCACCTGTTGGCCGCTGCACACGTACAGCCCGCCAACAAGCCCGCGACGTGATTCAATTGTCCAGTCCGTTCCGCTTCACGCGGTATGCGTTCGTCGGGAGGACTGTCGTCTGCGCTTTCGAGTTCGCTCAGACTAGATGGCGAACTGGGTAGCATTTAAGCTTGCCTTTCCACTGACGTTTGGTCGAGCATTTCCAGGATACTGGAACCCTGGATGAATACGCGCCGCACACCGATCGGTCGGCTGATCCGGAGGTGTCCGGCGTCAATCAACTTTTTCAGGGTGCTCAGGCTGACCCCGAGCAGTTCCGCTGCTTCTTGCCGGGAATATACGGCATTCGCGTTGATCGTCCGAGTCGCGCCGTGTACCATCCCCAATTCTCCTCACTAGCAGCCCAAGTTTAACATGCCCGGCGTCGCCCGTCAAGGAATAAAGGCGGCTGAGGACGCGCAAGATCGTACACGGTGCGGTGCGAAGGGTTCAGGAAGGGTCAAACGGGCGGGTTTTCAAACCCACTCTAACATGACGCGCGGAGAGTGGCTTTTCTCCCCCTCTCCAGCCCGGACTGGAGA
>CAZGLU010000127.1:0-4803 GCA_964526095.1 uncultured Anaerolineaceae bacterium
ATAATGAGCGGTGACTGGAGTTCAGACGTGTGCTCTTCCGATCTCGCCTCCGGCGCAGCCCCGTCCGGTAGCCGCGCCCTCCCATCGAGGATGCCGCCGCCCTTGAGCGATACCACGTTGGCCTGGGGCCGACCAGGTGCAGGAGGCTGGTGATCGATGCACGCTCAAACACGGTTCATCGCTGCGCTGTTGATCCTGGCCGCGCTCCTGGTCCTGCCTGTGGGCCGCCCGGCGGCTCGCGGGCAAGACCTCGTCGATCCAGATGACGCGGATCTGTTTCACGACGCCATGCTGGCGTACCGGCTGGGCCACTACTACCTGGTCAAAGGCGACTATGAGCGCGCGGTGATCAAGCTGACGGAGGCCATCAACCTGATCCCGCAGGAGGTGTTCCTCGCCGCGCCCGCTTACGGCGATATGTACTGGACCCTGGGGGAGGCCCAGGAAGGCGCTGGCATGGTCGTGGAGGCGCTGGCGTCATACCAGCGCTTCGTGGTGCTGGTGGGCGACGACGCGGCTCCCTGGGTGCTGGTGAAGGTCCGGTTTCTTGAGTTCCGGGTTGCCCGGTGGCGGCTGGCGGCGAATATCTGACCCCGCTCGCACCTCTACCCCTGTCCTCCCGCCCGGTTTTCCTTCCCGCTGTGCTGTGCCGCTGCGTCACAGGACCGTAACGGGGTGTCCCCGATCCATCACCATCGTTTGTGGCGGATGACACATCTCTAAAACGAGACTCGTTCGATCCTGGCCGTCCAGGAGGGCTAAGCTGCTATAATCTCGTCTTGAGGGCCGATTTGGCCTTTACGAGTTGATCCACTACTGTGGCGTATACGAATTGCATATTGATCCCTATCGTGCAGGCGGGCCGTTTGACCGGCGCCGCCACACGCACGGATGCTGTCCGGTTCCTGGTGAAAGCACTCTAAGCCTATGCCTGTAGCGGTCCTTTCGGGTTTCGGGTTATCTCTGGCGGCGATCTGGCTCTCCCGTGTCGGGAGGCTGCGCGGCTGGCTGTTCGCGCTGCTGCCCCTCGCCCTGACGGTCTACTTCCTGTCCTTCGCCCCCGCCATCGCGGACGGCGACGAGATCATCCACACGCTCAACTGGGTGCCCAGCCTGGACGTCACGCTGTCGTTCCACCTCGATGGCCTGAGTTGGGTGTTCGCCCTGATCGTCAGCGGTATTGGCTTCTTCATCTTCGTCTATGCGGGCGCCTATTTTGGCGACGATCCGCTGGTTGGCCGCTTCTACGCCTACATCTTGATCTTCATGGCGTCGATGTTGGGCCTTGTGCTGGCCGATAACCTGCTCGCCGTCTTCATCTTCTGGGAGCTGACCAGCTTCAGCTCCTACTTGCTGATCGGCTTCAAGCATGAGGACGAGGCGGCGCGTAAGGCGGCGCTCCAGGCGCTGCTGGTGACGGGCGGGGGCGGCCTCGCCCTGATGGCCGGGTTGATCCTGCTGGGCCTCGCCGGGGGCACCTTCGAGATCTCGGCGTTGGTCGCTGCCGACCCCCTTACCGGCCACGCAAATTACGTCCCGATCGTCCTGTTGGTCATGCTGGGCGCGTTCACCAAGTCGGCGCAGGTGCCGTTCCATTTCTGGCTGCCCGGCGCCATGACCGCCCCCTCGCCGGTCAGCGCGTACCTGCATTCCGCGACGATGGTCAAGGCCGGGATCTACCTGCTGGCGCGTTTCTCGCCGGTGCTCGGCGGTAGCGACCTCTGGCATTACGCGCTCACGGCGGTTGGCGGCGTCACGATGCTGGTCGGCGCGTACCTGTCCCTGCGTCACACCGACCTGAAGCGCATCCTCGCCTATTCCACCGTCAGCGGGTTGGGGACGCTGGTTTTCCTCCTGGGCATGAAGACGCCCCTCGCGGTCCAGGCGGCGATGGTCTTCCTGATCGTGCACTCCCTGTACAAGGGTGCGCTGTTCCTGATCGCCGGGATCATCGAGCACGAGACCGGCACGCGTGACGTCTCCGCGCTCGGCGGCCTGGGGCGCAAGATGCCTGTCGTTGCCGTGGCGACCGCGCTCGCCGCCCTGTCGATGGCGGGCATCCCGCCGTTCTTCGGCTTCGTCGGCAAGGAGCTGCTGTACGAGACGGCCCTGGAGGCCCTCGACGCCCCCCTGTTGCTGACGGCGCTCGCCGTGCTGTCGAACGTCATCCTGGTGGCCGTGGCGCTCCTGGTGTTCATCCGCCCCTTTACGGGCCGCCTGGTGGAGACGCCGAAGCATCCCCACCCAGTCCCGCTCGGGATGTGGCTCGGCCCGGCGGCGCTGGGCGTCGGGAGCCTCGCGGCGGGGCTGCTGGTCGGGCCGGTGGGCGACACCTTCATCGCCCCGGCGGTTTCCGCCATCACGGAGATGGCGGCTGAGGTCCATTTGGGGCTGTGGCATGGCGTCAACACCATGTTGATCTTGAGCGTCGTGACGGTGCTGGCCGGGATCGCCGTTTTCCGCTACCGCCACCTCTACCGGCGGCTCGCGGACCGGCTCGACCCCGGCGCGGGGTGGGGGCCTGCCCACTGGTACGCCCGTGGGCTTGACCTCATGCTGGCGTTCGCCCGGTGGCAGACGCGCATGCTCCAGCACGGTTACCTCCGCCTCTACCTGATGACCATCAACCTGATGGTGGTTGTCCTCGTCGCCCTCACCCTGGTGACCCACTGGAACGGGGTGGAGCTGCCGCGTTTCGGGGAGATTCAGGTCTTCGAGTTGGCGCTTGTGGCCCTGATCACGGTGGCGATGCTGTACGTGATGAGGGCGCGGTCGCGGCTGGCGGCTGTCGTGTCGCTGGGCGTGGTCGGCTATGGCATCGCGCTGATCTTCATGCTGTACGGCGCGCCCGACCTGGCGATGACGCAGTTCTCCATCGAGACGCTGACGGTGATCCTGATGGTGCTCATCCTGTATCGCCTGCCCCCGTTCGCGCGGTTTTCCCCGCCGCGAGAGGCGCGGCGTGATGCGGTCGTCGCGGCCTCCGTCGGCGTGCTGATCACTGTGCTCATGTTGCTTGCCCTCTCCGGCGAGCCGCAGTCGGTGCTCACGCCGTTCTTCGCTGAGCACAGCTATACCGGGGCGCAGGGCCGCAACATCGTCAACGTCATCCTGGTGGACTTCCGCGGCCTGGATACGCTCGGCGAGATCACCGTGCTGACCGTCGCCGCGTTCGGCGTCGTCGCGCTGCTCAAGCTGAAGCCGCTGACGGGGCCGCGCGTTGACCTGACCGGGTCTGTGGAAGGCGACGACGAGGAGAGGCGTGACGAGCCGAAGGAGGTGAAGCAGGTGGAGGAAGCCCTATGACCTCGTTCAACGAACGCCCAAAGGCGACGTCGCTCATCCTGCTGACGGCCACCCGCTACCTGGTCCCGGTGCTGTTCCTGTTTTCGTTCTTCGTGCTCGTCCGGGGGCACAACGAGCCGGGTGGGGGCTTCGTCGGTGGGCTTGTCGCGTCGGCGGCCTTTGCGCTCTACGCGCTTGCGCACAATTCGTACGAGGCCCGGCGGTTGCTGCGCCTCCCCACCCCGACGCTGATCGGCGCCGGCTTGTTGATCGCGCTCGGCAGCGGGTTCGTGGGCGTGCTGTATGGCCGGCCCTTTTTGACGGGCATCTGGAGCAGCGTCGCCATCCCGATCGTCGGCAAGATCGGCACGCCGGGCATTTTCGACATCGGCGTGTACCTGACGGTGTTGGGTGTGGTGCTCCAGATCGTTTTCGGACTGATGGAAGAGGACTGACGAAGAAGACTGATATGGAGATCATCCTCGCGTTTCTCGTCGGTGGGCTGTACGCGAGCGGGCTGTTCATGATCATGCGCCGCAGTATTGTGAAGTTGATCATGGGGCTGGCCCTGCTCAGCTACGCCACCAACCTGCTCATTTTCACCGTCGGCGGCCTGACGCGCGCCGCGCCGCCGATCATCGAACGGGGCGCGACCGAGCCTGTCGCCCCCTTTGCCGATCCCGTGCCCCAGGCGCTCATCCTGACCGCCATCGTGATCGGGTTCGGTGTGCTGGCGTTCGCGGTCGTGCTGATCGACCAGACACACCGCTCCGTCGGCACGGACGACAGCAACAACTTGAGGGGCACCGAGGGGGACATTTAACTGATGGGACTGCTGCTCTTGCCGGTGTTGATCCCTCTTTTCGCGGCGGTCGTCGCGCTGTTGTGGCGCAGCTACCGCGTCCAATGGCTGATCGCGTTGGCCGGTGCGGTTGGGCTGCTGTTGTCGGCGATCTTGCTCCTCGTGGTGGTCTCGCGTGACGGGATCCAGGTGGTCCAGCTTGGGGACTGGCCCGCGCCCTTCGGCATCTCCTTCGTTGCGGATCTGCTGAGCGCGATCATGACGGTCCTGGGCGGCATCATCGCCCTGGCGGTCGTCGTCTTCTCGCGGGCCGTGGTGGACCGGCGCCGCGTGCGCTTCGGCTACTATCCGCTGTTGCTCGCCCTCATGATGGGCATCTCCGGCTCGTTCCTGACCGGGGACATCTTCAACCTCTACGTGTGGTTCGAGGTGATGTTGATGTCCTCGTTCGTGCTGGTGGCGTTGGGCAACGAGCGGGCGCAGCTTGAGGGTGCGCTGAAATACGTCACCATCAACCTGATCTCGTCGGCGATCTTCCTGACCGCTGTGGGCATCCTCTACAGCATCGCCGGGACGCTCAACCTCGCGCACCTGTCCGTGCGGCTCGCTGAGTCACAGCAGACCACGCTCGTAACTGTCGTCGCCATGCTGTTCCTGATCGCCTTCGGCATCAAGGCGGCGCTGTTCCCGTTCTTCTTCTGGCTCCCCGCGTCGTA
>CAZGLU010000127.1:4813-8563 GCA_964526095.1 uncultured Anaerolineaceae bacterium
GCGTCGTACCCCGTCGCCCCGAACGCGATCACGGCGTTGTTCGCCGGGCTGCTGACGAAGGTGGGCGTCTACGCGCTGATCCGCGTGTTTACGCTGCTGTTCACGCAGGACGTCGGCTACACCCACTCGATCCTGCTGGTCCTGTCGGGCCTCACGATGGTGTCTGGCGTGCTCGGCGCGGCGGCCCAGAACGAGTTCCGCCGCATCCTGTCCTTCCACATCATCAGCCAGATCGGTTACATGGTCATGGGGTTGGCGCTGTTCACGCCGCTGGCGCTGGCGGGCGCGATCTTCTACATCATCCATCACATCATCGTCAAAACCAACCTGTTCCTGATCAGTGGCGCGGTGCGCCGCCTCCAGGGTAGCTACGAATTGGCGCAGCTTGGCGGGCTGTACCGCTCGCGGTTTGGGCTGGCGGTCCTGTTCCTGATCCCCGCGATGTCGCTGGCTGGCCTGCCGCCGCTGTCCGGCTTCTGGGCCAAGTTCGTGTTGATCCGCGCGAGCTTTGAGACGGACCAGCCCGTGATCGCGGCTGTCGCCCTGGTGGTCAGCCTGCTCACGCTGTTCTCGATGACGAAGATCTGGGCCGAGGTCTTTTGGAAGCCGCGACCGGAGACAGCGCCGGAGCCGCCCCGCCTCTCGGCCCGGATGTGGGGGCAGCTTCTCGCGCCTATCGTGAGCCTCGCAACGCTGACCGTGCTCATTGGGCTGTTTGCCGAGCCGGTCTTTGCGCTTTCGTTCGACGCGGCGGAGCAGTTGCTCTCGACGCGCGAGTATGTGGGTGCCGTGTTGGGGGATATGCCGTGAACGTGCTGTTTGTGAACCTTATGCTGGCCCTGATCTGGATGTTCCTGACCGGCTCGCTGACGGCCAACACCCTGATCGAGGGCTTCATCGTCGGCTACCTGGCGCTGTGGCTTGCCAGCCCGCTCTATGGCCCGTCGACGTACTTCCGCAAATTCCGGCAGGTGGTGTCGTTCATTCTCTACTTCCTGCGCGAGTTGGTGGTCGCAACCTTCCGCGTGGCGCGAGTCGTGATCTCGCCGGAGCTTAACGTGCGCCCCGTGATCATCGCCGTGCCGCTCGACGTGAAAACGGATATTCAGATCGCGCTCCTCGCCAACCTGGTGACGCTTACCCCCGGCTCGATGACGCTCGACGTGTCCGACGACCGCCGGGTGATGTACGTCCACGTGATGCACGCCGAGGACGTCGAGCAGGCGCGCCAGGAGATCAAGCAGGGTTTTGAGCGACGGATAGGAGAGTTGTTCGGTGTTTGAGATCCTGCCTGCTCTGATCATGAGTGTGGCGATGATGTTTACGCTGGCCCGTTTGATCCGAGGCCCAAGGCTGGAGAGTCGGGTCGTCGCGTCGGACCTGTTGACGATCATCGGGATCGGTTTGATCGCGACCTACTCGGTCATGACCGAACAGACGGTGTTTCTGGATATCGCGATTGTGCTCGCGCTGGTCTCCTTCCTCGGCACGATCGCCTTTGCCTACTACCTGGAGCGGCAGCGATGATTCAGGACATCCTCAGTGTGTCCCTCCTCACGCTCGGCGCGCTGCTGATCCTGCTGGCGAGCATCGGGATCTTCCGGCTGCCGGATGTTTTCCTGCGCATGTCGGCCAGCTCGAAGGCGGCGGCGTTGGGTGTGCTCCTGCTCATGCTCGGCGTCTCGGTCCACTTTGCGGATTCGGGCATCACCGCCCGCGCGATCGGCATCGCGCTGCTTATGCTCCTCACGGGGCCGGTTTCCGGGCATATGATCGCGCGCGCCGCCTATATCACCGGCACGCCGCTCTGGGAGGGGACCGGTATTGACGAGTTGGCCGGGCAGTATGATGCCGAGAGCCACGCGCTGGGGCACGACACGCCTGCCGGGGCGGCTGAGCTGCCTTAGCCTGGGGGTTGTGGCGCTGTGATGCCGTTTAAACGGCTTAAACGGCATCACAGCCACCGTCCGACTGCCCGCCGCCCTCGCCGCCGTTCTCCCCTTCGTCCGGTCGAAAGGGGCTGCACTTGGCCTGTTCGATGACCGGCATATTGACAAAGCCACAAAAATCCGCATAGAATGTGAACATCAGTTACGGGGCAGTACAAAAGTTCACTTTGCTGCCGCGCCTGCTGATCGTGGGCGCCCGGCAGTCGGTACCGGTTAACGGCGGTTTGCGCCGTTGCGTTTAACCTGAGTTTTGGAGCGTTATGTATTTTGACTCCCTGTTCCCCGGTTGTGCTCTCACGTTGTTCTCTCATGGTGTGAAGGGCAGGGGAGCGAGGCCGTCGAGCCGTGAGCGGGGTGAGGCCCGGCCCTACGCAGTTTTCCGCTCGACACGTGCGTAACGCGCTTTAGTTACTTACTTACGCAATATCGAAAATACGTGCCCTCCCATGCCCTACCGAACATCGAACACCCCCAGGCCAGACAACGCCCGAAGCGCCTCCGAGGCGGCCCGCGACGACCTCATGCTGCGCGCCGTGTGGATGTACTACAACGAGAACCTCACCCACGCCGAGATCGCCCACAAGCTGCGCACGTCCCGCGTCAAGATCACACGGCTGCTTCAGAAGGCCCGCGAGGAAGGTCTGGTTGAGATCCGCATCCTCAAGCCCTTGCCCGCGATTTACGACCTGGCGCGGCGCATCGAAACGGCGTTCGGCGTGGATGAGGTGGTCGTCGCGCAGGGCGGCCCCACCCCTGATGACACCCTGAACGCGGTCGGTGAGGCCGCCGCACACTACCTGATGCAGGTCGTACCGGGCAACTGCGTCATTGGTTTCGGCTGGAGCACGACCGTCAGCCGCATGTTGCCCTATTTGCATCCGGTCCAGCTTTCCGACGGGTGCACCGTGGTCGAGTTGGCTGGCAGCATGTTGGGCCAGGCCAACCCCTACAGCGTCAGCAACCGCGTGGCCGAGATCTTCCGTGCGCCGCTGCACCCGCTCCCGGTGCCGGTCATCATCCAGAATGCCGCCGCGCGGCGCGCGATCCTGAGCGAGCCGGCGATCCAGGCCGCCCTCGATCTGGCCCGCACCAGCACGCTCGCCTTTGTCGGCCTGGGCGACGCCAGCCCCAACGGGACGATGGTTTCCCTCGGCTACCTGACCCCCGACGAAATGGCCGACGTGCGCGCGCGCGGGGCGGTGGGCGAGATCCTCATGCGCTATTTCGACCTGGACGGCCGTCCGATCGGCACGCTGCTGGACGATCAGGTGATCGGCCTGGGGTGGGACGACATCTGCCAGATCCCCCGGTTGGTTGTAGTGGCTTCGGGGCCGCGCAAGGTGGAGCCGATCTGCGGGATTTTGCGCAGCGGCCTCTGCAACTGCCTGATCACCGACAGCGACACCGCCGAGTTGGTGCTCGCACGCGTTGAAGTGGAAACGAAGCTTGCCCAGGCGGAGGAGTGAGGCTTATCCGGCAGCCCCGCGCGCCGGACCGGTTCTGAGGAGGTGTGCCATCCGCACGATCTTGTACTCACTTGTACGCATGAACGACCGACCTGCCGTTTTATTTGGTTGAGGAGAATTACAGATGCTTCGAAATCACGGACGTACCTTACTGAGTTCTCTCCTGACCGCCGTCTTGCTCCTGGTGGCGGTGCTCCCCCTGACACCCGCCGCGGCCCCTGTCTATGCCCAGGATGGTGGCGGCATCCCTGAGCCGTTCGCTGATCCGGACAACCCGCCGCGCGTGGCGTTGGTGCGGCAGATCGGGGACGGGGCGTTCATGGCGCGGTACCTGG
>CAZGLU010000128.1:0-8188 GCA_964526095.1 uncultured Anaerolineaceae bacterium
ATACGAGATGGAATCTCGTGACTGGAGTTCAGAACGTGTGCTCTTCCGATCTAGCCCCGCAAAGTTTTCCGAGAACGCAAGCCAGAACGCCTGCCCGGTAACACCCTCCGTCCCGTAGGCGAAGAGCGCGCGGGCCTGCTTCCTCGCTTTGTCCAGTTCCTCCTGGGTGATCGCGCCATCCATCAGCCGCTCGATCTCCGCATCCAGCGCCGCCTGCACCTCCTCGTGCGTGCGGCCATCGCGGACCGTCAGGAAGATACTGAACAGGTAGGGGTCCACCGAGGGGTACAGCCCGCCGCTGACCGATGACGCCAGTTCGGTTTCGACCAGCGCCCTGTAGAGCCGTGAGGTCTTATTGCCGATGCCGTTACCGCCCGGCGCGCTCGCTCCAGCCAGCACGCTGTCGATCAGCGCCAGCTTGAACCAGTCCGCATCGGTCGCCGCCGGTGCGCGGTACGCCACGTAGATCGTTCCGGCGTTGCCTTCCCGCTCCACGCGCACTGTGCGCTCGCCCTGCTGTGGCGGCTCCTCCCGCGTGACGGGCGGCACGGGCGGCCCCGCCGGGATCCCGCCGTACAACGCCTCGACCTGCGCCAGCATCTCGGCCCGGTCGAAATCCCCCACCGCGACCGCTATCGCGTTGTTCGGCACGTAGTAGGTCCGGTAGTGCGTGTAGAGGTCGTCGCGGGTCATGGTCCGCAGGTCGGCCATGTCCCCGATGATCTGGTGGTGGTACGGGTGGACGAGGAAGGCGGTCGCCCGCGTCACCTCGGACAGCCAGAAGTTCGGCGAGTTCTCGGCTCCCTGCCGCTCGGAGATGATCACCGTCCGCTCGGACTCAACCTCCTCCGGGTCGAACAGCGCGTTCTGCATGCGGCCTGCCTCGATCTCCAGCGCGAGGCTGATGCGGTCCGCTGGCATCGTCTCGAAGTAGGCCGTGTAGTCGTAGGAGGTTTGCGCGTTCCACACGCCGCCCGCGCGGTCGATGGCCTTGTCGAGCGTGCCCGCCGGGAAGCGCGGGGTGCCCTTGAACAGCATGTGCTCGACCCAGTGCGAGATGCCGGTCCTGCCGGTCGACTCGTTCCGGCTGCCGACGCGATACAGGACCCACCAACTGATGACGGGCGCCGTGTGCACTTCCTTGAGCAGCAGCGTGAGTCCGTTGTCGAGGACGTGCCGGGTCACGCCGTTCCCTTCATCCTGCATGGGGCCTCCTTGCCTCGTTGCAGCCTGTCACCGGCCCATTGAGTTTAACAGGGATGCCCGGCCTGAGCATCCCTGTCCTTTTCGCTGTACGGTTGTGCGCCTGTTCGCGCGAGGATCAGTCGGTGCGCGCGCCGTTGTAGCCGCGCCCAATGCCCCGGTACGTGAAGCCGAGCGCGCGCATGTCCGCCGGTTCGTAGAGGTTGCGCGCGTCGATCATCACCGGCGTGCGCATGGCGTCCCGGATGCGCTGCATATCCAGGTGCTTAAACTCGTTCCACGGCGTCATCACGATCACCGCGTCGGCGCCCTCTACGAGCGAGTAGGGGTCAGAACACAGCTCCAGGAACGGCATGATGCGCTTGGCGACGTCCATCGCCACCGGGTCATAGCCCCGCACCACCGCGTTCTGCTCATGCAGGTACTCGGCGATGGTGATCGCCGGGGCGTCGCGCATGTCGTCCGTGTTCTGCTTGAACGCCAGCCCCAGAAGCGCGATCGTGCGCCCGCGCACGCCCTCCAACAACTCATGCAGCTTCAGCAGGACGTGGCGACGCTGGTACGCGTTGATGTCCATCACGGCATGCAGCAGTTGCGGGTGCCGCCCGTGGACCTGCGCCATGTGCGCCAGCGCCTTGACATCCTTCGGGAAGCACGAGCCGCCGTAGCCGACGCCCGCCTCCAGGAAGTGATGGCCGATGCGCTTGTCATAGCCCATGCCACGCGCCACTTCCTTCACGTCCGCACCGAGCGCCTCGCAGATGTTCGCGATCTCGTTGATGAAGCTGATCCGCGTCGCGAGGAACGCGTTCGAGGCGTACTTGATCATCTCCGCCGTGCGCAGGTCGGTGACCATGATCGGCGCCCGCAGCGGCAGGTGAAGCTGTGCCACACGCTCGGCGGCCTCCATGTCCTCGGAGCCGAGCACAGTGCGATCCGGATTGAAAAAGTCAGAGATGGCCGAGCCTTCGCGCAGGAACTCCGGGCAGCTCACGACGCTGAACGGTATCGGCGTAGGCTGGCTCTCGCGCACGATGTTCGCCACCCAGTCGCCCGTACCAACCGGCACCGTCGATTTGTTCACGATGATCACGGGCTGCACCATCGCCCGCGCGATGCTCTCCGCCGCCATGCGCACGTATTGCAGATCGGCCTCGCCGTCCACGCCCTCCGGCGTGCCCACGGCGATGAACACGAACTCGGCCTCACGCAGCGCCTCCTCGTACGAGGTCGTGAACGACAGGCGTCCGGCGCGCGTGGTGCGCTCGACGATCTCGCCCAGCCCTGGCTCGTAGATCGGCAGGATGCCTTTGCGCAGGTTCGCAATGCGCTCCTCGTTGATGTCGAGCGCGACGACGCGGTTCCCCAGGTCGGCAAAACACGCCGCGGACACCAGCCCCACGTAACCGACCCCGATGACAGTGATGTTCTTCATTCGTTCTTCCTCATTATTCAACCATCAGGGAGGCCCCACGCTGTGCCGCGCGTCGCTGGCCGCGTGCTGGCCCTTTCCCGACTTCAGCGCCCCCACGAGCGCCCTCGCATTTTATCCCTGTTGTGTAGAAGGCGAAAGGTCGGACATCAGCCGCGCCGCGACCTCTCGCCCCAACTCCACCGCGTAGTTTGTGCCCCGATCCCACGGGTACACCTGGCTCATGCTGGCGAAGTACAGCCCCGGCAGCGGCGTGCGCGTGTCGGGGATCGCCCGCGAGTGGTTCACGAACGGGATCGGCTGCGCATACCGGGCGCGGAACACCCACCGCTTCCGGACCCAGTCCGGCGTGAAGGCCGGGTTGAACGTCGTCAGCGCGGCGGTGAAATGCGCCGTGAGTTCGTCGTCGCTCAACGAGAAATAGGGGTGGTCCGGCTCGACGTAATCGCCGCAGTACACGATGCGGTCCCCGCCGTAGTGTGCCGGGTCCATGTAATTTGTGTGCTCGACCAGCGCCAGGAACGGGAACTCCGCCTGCGTCTTGTCCGGCTGCTGCGCGGGCAGGCTCAACCAGTAGGTACCGTCGGTCAGCAGTTGGCGCTTGAGCGCCAGGATCACCACCACGGCGCCCATGCTCTTCAGCGCAGCCAGTTGATCGCGGTACGCGGGCGGCAGGCCGGGCGCCAGCCGCAGCAGGATCTGCGGCGAGCTGGTGCTGATCGCGGCGTCGAAGCGGCGCGGCGCGCCGTTGACGGTCAGGACAACGCCGCCCTCCGGTGCCGCCTCGATGCGCTCCACCGGCGTGTTCAGCTCGATCGTCACGCCCTGGGCGCGCACGCGCTCGGCCAGCAGCTCCAGGAACGCCTGGAAGCCCCCGGCGAACGTGCCCAGGCGCGGGGTGCGCTTGTAGACGCGCGCCCAAAACCAGGCCATGTTCACCTGATCGTAGACGTGGCCGAACTTGCCGATCAGCAGCGAGCGCCACAGCCGCTCGTACGCCTCGCGGCCCATCCAACGCCGCAGCCACGCATCGGCGGTGACGCGCTCGAAGGGCTGCCAGCGGCGCGTGAAGCGGAGATACAGCCCCATCAGCCCGTAGCGGATCTTGGCGGGCCAGGAGATCGGCAGGCGCAGGTTGGCGAGGATGATGTTGGGCCGGTCCATCTGGTAGATCCGCCCGTCCAACCACAGCGACGTGATCGGGCGCGGGAACAGCAGCCGGTCCTCGGCCCCCAATTCTTTGATCAGCCCCAACACGGCGTCATCGTTGGCGAACCAGTGGTGGTAGAACTTTTCAAGCGTCCATTCCCACCCCTCGTCGCGGAAGCCCGCCGCCAGCCCGCCGACCTCCGCCCCGGCCTCGTACACCGTCACGGCATAGCCCGCGCGGCTCAGGTCGTAGGCCGCCGCCAAGCCCGCCGCCCCGGCCCCGATGATCGCCACCTGTCGTGTCATCCGACCCCCGCCTCTCCTTCCAGCGCCGCCGGCCCGTTCTGAGCCGCCTCGCGCGCCGCTTCGGCCTGCGCGCGGCGGAAATCGCTCCACCCCAGGCCCTCCCGGTACAGGTAGTAGAAGCCCAACAGCGTGATCGGCAGCCACAGCGCGGCGTGCAGCACCAGCGTATACGACGCGGCCACCGTCTCGCGCACGCCGTAGGCTTTCAGCGTCTCGATCCCCGGCGTATCGAACGTCCCGACGTAGCCCGGCGACGAGGGCAGCGTCGTCGCCAGGTTGACCACCGCCGTCATCACCATCAGCACGAAGAAGCTCACCTCAAAGTCGAAGGCGTGCATCACAAACCAGTACTTCGTCGTCTCGGTCAGCCAGATGAAGATCGACGAGACGAGCGTCATCCACAAGTCGCGCGGGCGGCGCAGGTTCTCCAGCCCCAGCATGAAATGGTCGGCGGTGCGCAACGCCGGGGCGCTCAGCTTGCGCGGCAGCGCCCGTTCAAACACCGCGTGGTAAAGCTGCCGGGTGCGGGCCGGTCGCAGCGCCATGATCAGGAACGCCAGGAACGCGCCCCAGAACAACAGCGTGGAGAGGATCACGATGTCGCGCAGCCAGCCCACGCTGAACTCCGCGAACGGCAGCGCCACGAACACGAAGATCAGCATCACCAGCCCGTCGAAGATGCGTTCGATGACGATCGTCGCCAGGCTCGCGGGGATGTTCACACCTTCGTTGCGCCGCAGCACGTACGCCCGGATCACCTCGCCCGCGCGGAAGGGGTACACGTTGTTGCCCATGTACCCGATCACCACGATCGGGAACAGCGTGCGCAAGGAGATCGGCTTCAGCGAGCGCAGCAGATAGTGCCAGCGCCACGTCCGGCCCCACACGGCGAGGAAGTACACGGCGACGCCGGGCACCAACCACCCGACCCTGGCGTGGCGCACCCCCTCCCAAACGTCAGGCAGGTGCAGCCCGCGCAGCCCGATGTACAGGAAGACGGCGCTGATGACCAACCCGGCGACGAGCGTCCACCACCGGCGCACCGCCTGGGCGGCCTGCGTCCAGTTCAACAACACGGTTCCTTTCAGCATCGCGTGGCAAACGGCGGGCATTCTACCCCAAAGCCCGCCGTGCTGCATGTTACATGGTACACGCCTAGGGGCGAAATGACGCAAAAAAGGCGGCGCCGGGTTCAGCGCCGCCACACCTGCGTGGGATTAATCGTCGCTCCTGGGTTACGAGCCGTTCGAGGCCGGGGCCGGGAGCATCTCAGCAAGAATGCGCTCAAGCGCCATCGTATGGCTGCACACACCGCGCGACTTGAAGAAGCTACAGTCGCATTCCCATTGGCCCTGACTGTACGAGACGCTGTGGGGGTTGTTCTCACCGTCGATGGTTACCTGGAACTCATGGAAGTGAATCCGGTCGCGCTGCTCCGCATAGCGCTTGGCTTTTTCGATCTTGCTGATCATCCCATAATCCATGTCATCCTCCTGAGACACCCTTGCGAACGAACAGCCCTGCACAACAAGAAAAAAAGCACGCTAGGATGACCCAGCGTGCTCTGTGGGCGAAACAAAGTAGAAACGGCCTTCAACATTCATAATAAGATCGTCCTTTGTTTCAGCCAGTATAGGAGATGATGAAAACGTTGTCAACCGACTACAACTCTACGCTATTTCACAGCAGCGCCTGCGGCTGTGGCAGCGCTTCCAACGCGTCCAGGTAGGTGACGCCCACTACTCCGCCCACCGCGAACGCCAGCGTGCCATCCGGGGCGACTGCGACCGCGCGGGACGCCTCGGCGCCATCCAACTCCGCGTCGGCGGTCGGCGCGTCGAACGGGTCCAGACGGGCCAGCAGATCGGAGAGCGCGGCGTGGCGCACGGGCAGCAGCCCGGCGTCGAAGATGTGCAGCCCGGACGCGGTCACGGCGGCGATCCACGCCCCGTTTGGCGCGATCGAGCAGGCCACGACCGGCGCGGGCAGCGTCGCCTGCGTCTGCACGCGGCCCGCCAGGTCCACCAGCCGCAGCGCGACGCCTGAGCCAACCAGGACTGATCCGGCAGCGTCCGCCAGGGCGAGCAAAGCCGGGCCGTCCTCCAGGGCCAGCGGGAACGCGCCCACATACACCGCCTGCTGGTAGATGTGCAGGCGCCCCTGCGCGTCGAGCGCGGCGGCCGTGCCCAGATCGCGATCCAGCGCCGCCACACGCAGCGGCGCCTCGCCATCACGCGGCAGCCGCACGAACTCGCCCTCGATCTGCGCCGTCAGGTCGTGAGCGCCCTGCTGCAACAGGCGGAGCCGTCCATCGTGGCTGGTATGCACCTCCCACGTCTCGGCCTGCACATGCGGCAGCCAATCGCCGCCGGGCGTGCGCAGCGCGTTCAGGAAGGTATCCCAGGCATCGGAGGGCGGCGCGCCCGGTGGCGGAGGTGGGATCGTCAGGTCTGCCAGGAGTTCGGCGCGGTGCGCGTCGAACACATAGGCCCGGCGTGGCGTGTCCCACAGAACGACCAGCGGCCGGGCGGCGGGGATCATCGCAACACCATGCAGCGCGCCGTGGGCGACCCACAGCCGCCAGCCGAGTGACGTCGCCACCGCCCTACTCGACGTCGTTCACTGTGAGCCGTGCGCCCTGCGGCAGCGACACAGTCAGGCCGATGTCAAAGGCATCCGTGTTCTTGATCTTGAGCGTGCCGTTTGCGAGCAGGTCGTAGCGGGTTTGATCGTACTCGTAGGTTGGCTGGCCGCGCCCCGGCGCGACGCTCAACGTCAGGGCGACGTCGCGCGGGACGTTCAGCGTGATGTTCCCGTCCCCGGTGCGCAGGGTGCCAGTCATCACCGCGTCAGCCGGGAGATCGACCGTCAGATCGCCCTCACCGACGGCGAGATGAAGCTGGCCGATGCGCACCGGCCGCAGGTGGGCCGTGATGTCCCCCGCGTCGCCACCGAGCATCAGCTCCTGCACGGCCACGTCCGGAGGCAGCGCCAGCGCCAGCGTGCCGCGCCCGAATTCCGTCAGGCGGGGGATCGCGGGCAACTCGCGCTCCGTGATGGTCAGCGCGGGGACCTCGCCGCCCTCGTTCCACTCAAACGCAACGTCACTGTGCTCCCCGCCCTGGTACGTCGCCTCGATGGTCCGCGCGTCGCCTTCCCCCGGCGCCACGGTGATATCCGCGCGCTCCATCGCGGCCTCCACGCGCACCTGGCTCACGTCGGGGGCAATCGCCTGCGTGAAGGGGATCGTTTTGTCGGCGTAAACCACGTCCGCCTGCCGCGTATACCCCAGCCAGGCCACGACGGCCAGCAGGGCGAGCGCCGCGACCAACACGGGCACGGACGCGGGGATCGGTTGGCGCGCTACGTAGAAGGAGCGCCGCCCCACGAGCAGGTCCAGCCCAAACAGGATCAGCAACAGCGGCCACGCGCGCAGCAGGATATCCCCGATCGCGTCCGGCACCAACCCCACCGTCACCAGCAGCCACAGGCCCCCGACCAGGGCCAGGAACACCGGCCACACCAGATTGCGGCGTGTGAAGGTCATGCGGCGGTCCTCCACAATTGTTTGAGCGCCAGCATCAGGGCGAACGCCAGGATGACCAGCGGCAGGAACGCGTCACCGTTCGCCCCGTCCAGCATGCCCAGGCTGCGTGCCAGGACGACGAGGCCCATCAAGATCACCACGCCGCCGATCAGGATCACCGTCTCCGGGCGCGGCTCGACGTACCCCCGGCGGTCCTCGGCGTCGCGCAGGTCGTCCAGCGTCTGCGGCGGCAGTACCCACCACAGCGCGAGATAGATCAGCGCGCCCGTGCCCGCCGTGAACGCGCCGAGGACCAGGAAGGCCACCCGCACCCACCACGCGCCGATCCCGATGGTGGCCGCCAGGCCGCCGCACACCCCGCCAAGCACGCGGTCAATCTGGCTCCGCGTTAATCGTCGTGCACGCATGCCACTCCACCTTCCAACAGCGTCAGCTACCTTCGAGACTATACTCAGTCTGCGCTCCCGCGCAAATCTTCGCCGGGGCGTGAGCAAACTGTGTGTAGCAGGCTTGCTTTTGAATTCATAAGGTGCGACAATCCGTCCGGTCCA
>CAZGLU010000128.1:8198-8551 GCA_964526095.1 uncultured Anaerolineaceae bacterium
GTCGCGCTCCTCCCGGTCACGGAGGTTGATTTTCGCGCCTTCACCGCTGCCTTCAACCTCGCCTACAGTGACTACTTTGTTCCGATCTCGATGACACCTTCATCGTTTCGTTCGCTCATCGAGCGTGATGACCTCAGCCTTTCGGATTCAGTCGCCGCGCTGGACGGCGGGCAAATCGTCGGCACGGGGCTGCTCGGCATCCGGGGCGAGCTGGGTTGGATCGGCGGCATGGGCGTGATCCCGGAGCGGCGCCGCGAAGGCATCGGCCGCGCGATGATGGACTTCCTGCTGGACCGTGGCCGTGCCCGCTGCCTCACCGCGATTGATTTGGAGGTCATCGAGGAGAATCAGGG
>CAZGLU010000129.1:0-397 GCA_964526095.1 uncultured Anaerolineaceae bacterium
CGGATCCTTCCGTTGTCAACACCCTTATCGATGGACGGAAGGCCTAACCTGTTTTATAAGTACGTCCGGGGCGGCTTTGCCGCTATCGGTCCGGGCGTGCCGCTCAGTTCGCCGCGATCCAGGGGTCGTCCGGGGTGCCGCTGGCGGTCCAGCCTGTCACGCCCTGGTACTCGACCTGATACCACAGCAGGCCGTCCGCGCACTGCGGGCCGCCGAGCACGGTGAACGCCGCGCCGCCGGGGATGCTGCCGACCTGCGCCGCGCTCGTGCTCGGCGCGCTGCGCAGCTTGTTCGGCAGGCCGGGCGTCACGCGCCCCGTGCCGCCGACTGCCGGCGCCACCTGGGCCGTGCCGGGACAGGCTGCCGCCCCCGGCGCGGCGCCGCCCTCCCGAACCGG
>CAZGLU010000129.1:407-4215 GCA_964526095.1 uncultured Anaerolineaceae bacterium
ACGCCAGCGTCCGCCCCCGGCTCCCCATCGAGGCTCGTCAGGATCGGCGCGTCGTTGCCGTCGTAGAGGACCTGCTGCCACAGCGTCCACAGCACGTGCAGAGCGGTGAGGTTGCGCACGGTGTAGCCGTAGCGCAGGTGCTGTTCATCGAAAAACGTGGTCATGCCATCGGGCGGCGTCGAGGGATGCACGCCGTCGGCGTCCAGGCCGTCGCCGGGGGTCGCACGCATCGCGAGGCCGTAATCCCACAGCGGCACGTCGTAGGCGCGCGCCGTGGCGATGATCACCTGGTTGAACTCCGGCACGCGCCCGTCCGTCGCCGCGTTGAAACGCTTGGGCGGGATCGTGCTCAGCACCGGGATCACGCCCATGTCGATCGAGATCCGCACGATGCGCTCCAGGTTGGCCCGAAACTCGGCGGTCGGCAGGCCCCCGGAATCGTTCGTCCCGACCATGATCAGCGCCACCGCCGGTTTCACCACGCGGTACTCGCAGGCCAGCGGCGTCTCGCCGGGGTGACACAGTCCGGGGTCGGCGTTGTTCGGGTCGAGGATGCTCGTCGTGCCCCAGCCGTTGCGCGCCGCGATCGAGGTGGCGGCGAAGGGGTTCTGCCCGCGCGCGTTGGGGCCGGAGAAGAAGCGGATCGCCCCGGCGAGGTAGTCGTACTCGCCCAGGCGGTAGTTCCCCGCGCCGATCTGCGTCAGGAACTGCGGCGCGGCGGTGATGCTGTCCCCGACGCGCGTGAAGGTGTAGGCGGAGTTGCCCAGGCTGCGCCCGTACTGGAAGATCCGGCGCGCATGGGAGGACACGCCCGATATCACGTTCGTGGTATAGGGACTCTCAGGCACATCGGCGGCGACCGCGACCCGCGTCGGCACGCTGGCCGCGCTGACGGTCACCCCGTCGAGGCTGGCGCTCAGCACCAGGTACTCCGCCGCGACCCAGCCCATTACGCCGTCGTCGGTGATGACCTGCACCCACGCGCCATCCTCCGACCGCCCGATGACGGTCAGCGGCGCGTTCGCGGCCAGGTTGGTGATCACCGCGCCGTCGCCCGGCGACTCGCGCAGCCGCAAGTAGTCACACGTCGGGCAGACGTGCGCGCCCGGCGGGACGGGCGTGCCGGTCGCAGTCGGGACGGGGCGCGGCGTGTTGGTCGGGGGCACGCTCGGCGGGGCAGCCATGACCTCCTGAGTAGGCGCCAGGGCCGGCGTTTCCGGCTGCGGGCCGCGCGGGGTGGCCGTGGGCAGCCACGCGTCGAGCGGCACCAAAAACGTCGCGGTCAGGGTCGCGGCGGCCAGCGGCGGCTTGGTCGGGAGCGGCGCGGCGGTGTCCGGCGGTGTATCGGTAGGCGCGTCAGTCGGCGCGCCGGTCGGCGTCGACGTGCTGTCGGCGGATGGCTCGGTGGCGGTGGCCTGCGCCATGGCCCACGCGACGGGCGTCCCGACGGTCGGGCTGGGCGGCTGGGCCGGGTTGCGCGCCAGGTTACAGGCCGCGAGCAACGCCGCCATACCGACCAGCGCCATCATGCGGCGCCCCTGCCTTCGCACCATACGCTTACTCCTACGCTACCCCGTACACCGCCGGTATTGTAGCGTAAGTCCCGCCCCCGCACACCCGGCCACGCGCCAGCCGGTGGCGAAGTTGCCCGCTGCCCTGTAGAATGGCACCCGGTTTGCGCGGGCCGCGCGGTGCGCCCGCCCTGGCTGACGACTGCCAATGACCCTGACGCACATCCTCATCCTGCTTGGCGCCGCCGCGCTTTACGTGGCGCTGCTCCCCGAACGGCTGCGCCGCTGGGCGCTGTTCGTCGGCAGCATCGCCGCGATCTACTGGTTGCAGCCCGCGCTGCGTATCCAGAACCTGGACTTCATCTTTCCCACCGCCACCCTCGCTCTTGTGGCGCTCGGATGGCTGCTCAGCCGCGCCCCCGACCAGCGCTGGACGCGCGAGGACAGCGTCAGCGCCGCCCTCATGGCCGCGCTGGTGCTGCTGTTCTCGGCGGGCCGCTACCTGGTCGAGGCGGTGCGGATCACGCCCTCGCGCCCGCCCGCGACGCCGGACGTGGCGCTCGCGGTGATCGCCGTCGCCGCGCTGCTGGCCGGGCTGGCCTGGGTCGGGCGGCGGCGGGGGTTGATCGTCCCCGCGATCCTGTTCATCGTCGTGCTGTTCGCCATCCTGAAGACGACGCCGCTCGCCGAGCGTACCGCCGAGCTGCTGCGCGAGCGGGCCGGGCAGCCCGTCGCGCTGGCGAGCACCGCCGACCTGGAATGGCTCGGCTTCTCCTACGTCGCCTTCCGCCTGATCCACACTCTGCGCGACCGGCAGGTGGGGCGGCTCCCGGCGCTGTCGCTGCGTGAGTACGTGACCTACGCGATCTTCTTCCCGGCGTTCACGGCGGGGCCGATCGACCGCGCCGAGCGCTTCGTCAAGGACCTCGCCGCGCTGCCCGGCGCGGACCCCGACCGCCTGACCTATGGGCTGGGGCGCATCGCCGCCGGGATCGCCAAGAAGTTCATCGTCGCGGACAGCCTGGCGCTGTTCGCGCTGAACGCGTCCAGCGCCGCGCAGGTGACATCGACGGGCGGGACGTGGGTGCTGCTCTACGCCTACGCCTTCCAGCTTTACTTCGACTTCAGCGGCTACACCGACATCGCGATCGGGATCGGGCAGTTGTTCGGGATCACGCTGCCGGAGAACTTCCAGCGGCCCTACACGCGCCGCAACATCACCCTGTTCTGGCAAAGCTGGCACATCACGCTCAGCAATTGGGTGCGCTTCTACGTCTTCTCCCCGCTGAGCCGCTACCTGCTGATGCGCCCGCGCAAGCCCTCCCCGACCGTGCTGGCGCTGGTCGGCCAACTGGCGACGATGATCGTGATCGGCCTGTGGCATGGCGTGACGTGGCCCTTCGTGGTCTGGGGCGTGTGGCACGCCCTCGGCCTGTTCGTGCACAAGGTCTACAGCGACCGCACGCGGCAGTTCTACATCCGCCTGCGCGACCGCCCGCGCCTCAACCAGTGGATCGGCGTGGCGGGCACGCTGCTGACCTTTCACTTCGTCGCGCTCGGGTGGGTGTGGTTCGCGCTGCCCGACATCGAGTTGGGCTGGGACGTATTCTTGAGGCTGTTTGGACTGTAGCCGATGCAGACGTGGAAATGGCTCCTCCACCCCCCCGCGCCCTACACCTGGGGCTTCATGGCGCGCGTCGTCGTCAAGGCGGCGATCCTGTTCGCCCTGCTCAACGTGCTGTTCGCGCTGGTCAACCCGCTGCCCGCGCTGGGCCGCATCTCCGGCTACAACCTGCTCTACGCGGGCCGCGAGCGCCTGCCCTACGGCGAGAACCCACCGGCATCCTACAACCTCAGCCTGTACAACCTGCCCGCCATGTTCGAGTCGCTCACGCTGGACAAAGCGCCCGCCGAGGACGAGTACCGCGTGCTGGTCATGGGCGATTCATCCGTCTGGGGCATCCTGCTGGAGCCGCAGGACACGCTCACGGGGCACCTTAACCGCCTGGACCTGCGCACCGACGACGGGCGCCGCGTGCGTGCCTACAACCTCGGCTACCCGACCATGTCGCTCACCAAGGACCTGATGCTGCTCGACTACGCGCTGGAGCATTACGAGCCGGATCTGATCGTGTGGCTGTTCACGCTCGAATCCTTCGACCCGGCGACGCAGTTGGAACCGGCGTTCGTGCAGAACAACGCCGCCCGCGTGCAGGCCCTGATCCGCCGCTATGACCTGGGCGCCGACCCGGACGATCCGCGCTTCGTGGAGCCGGACTTCTGGGAGCGCACCATCG
>CAZGLU010000129.1:4225-8549 GCA_964526095.1 uncultured Anaerolineaceae bacterium
ATCTACCTGCTGCGCCTGCAACTCTACGGCGTGATGTGGGCGCTGACCGGCATCGACCAGGAGTACCCCGACGACTACACCCGCCGCTCGGTCGATCTGGAGCCGGATGAAACGTGGCACGGCCTCACCCCGCAGGACCTCACGGCGGACGACCTGGCCTTCGACGTGCTGCGTGCCGGGACGGAACGCGCGGGCGCGATCCCGCTGCTGTTCGTCAACGAGCCGATCTTCATCAGCGCGGGCGAGAACAGCGACGTTCGCTACAACGCCTTTTACCCGCGCTGGGCATACGATACGTACCGCCGCCTGCTGGACGAGCAGGCCGCGGACGATGCCTGGCCGCCCATGCTCGACCTGTGGGATCTGCTGCCCGACGCCGAGTGCTACACCGACAGCCCGGTGCACCTCACCCCGCCCTGCGAGGCGCAGCTTGCCGACCGGGTCGGCGCGGCGATCCTCGACCGGGCCGCCGATAGCCCATAACACGCCGCCGGAACCCCGTTGATCGGGCGTGCAGGCTGCGGCAGAACTGCTACCCCCTTGCGCAGGGCGTATATTAGTGCTTAAATGGATCTTTAGAGTTTTTTCATAAGATTTTATATTTCCACTCTTTTAATAGATTTTCGAGCCTACTCGGGAGATTTTTCCTCTCAAATACATTCCCACCGGTTAACCCGACGTAGTTAGTGGCTCCTAATTTCAACCGTTAGGCGTTGTTGGGGCCGGTTCCCGGCTGCAACCCTACCACCCGGCACCGCGTACTCTACATCGGACCTTCACACCCTAACCCGAAAGCCTGGTCGAAGGAGGCTTGATCCGCATGGCCGAACCGTTCATCCACGTACAGAATCTCGTCAAGACGTTTGACACCCCCGCTGGCCCGCTGAACGTGCTGCGGGGTATCGACGTCACCATCAACAAAGGCGAATTCGTCTCCCTCGTCGGGCCTTCCGGCAGCGGCAAAACGACCTTCCTCAACATGGTCACGGGGATCGACCACCCCACCACGGGCACGGTCATCGTCGATGGGGTGGACGTCGTCCAGACCCCGGAGAAGAAGCTCACCCGCTGGCGCGGCCGCAACATCGGCATCGTCTTCCAGTTCTTCCAACTGCTGCCCACGCTGACCGTGCTGGAGAACATCATCATGCCGATGGACTTCTGCGACGTGTATGAGCCGCGCGAGCGGAAGGACCGCGCGATGGCGCTGCTCGAGCGCTTCGGCATCGCAGACCAGGCCCACAAGACGCCGGATATGCTTTCCGGTGGGCAGCAGCAGCGCGTGGCGATCGCGCGGGCGCTGGCCAACGACCCGCCGCTGATCGTCGGGGACGAACCGACCGGCAATCTGGACCGCATGAGCGCGCAAAACGTGTTCAACATCTTCGGCGAGCTGGCCGAGCAGGGCCGCACCATCCTGGTCGTCACGCACGACCGCGAGCTGGCGTCGGGCGGGATCGCCCGCGTGCTGGCCCTGACGGATGGCATGATCGAGGCGACCACGCTGGAGGCCGCCGCCCGCCGTCGTACCCAGGAACTCAACGCGATTCGTCTGCGCACGCAGGAGCGCCGAGCACTTAAGACCAGCTCGCAGGAAGCGCTCGCCGCCCGGCAGCAGCAACAGAAGTAGGGGGGACTTCATGATCGGTTCGCGTATCCGCAAGATCTTCCGCGACGTGTGGGCCCGCAAGGGGCGCACGCTGCTCGTTTCCACGGCGATCTTCATCGGCGTGACAGGCACCATCGCGCTTTTCTCCATGAGCGATATCCTCGTCAGCCAGCTTCGTGAGGACATCAAGGAAGACGAGCTGGCGATGATCCAGGTGTCGATGTACACCGACCCCAGCGCTCAGCTTGACAACGCCGCCTATCTCCGGCTGCTGGCCGACTACCCCGGCGTGACGGCCATTCAGGGCGGGTTCAGCGAGACGCCGATCTTCTTCAAGACCAATGAGGAAGATAACAGCTTCGAGGACGGCTTCATCAAGGCGTACGTCGTGCTGAACGACGAGGGCGAGCTGGCCAATGCTCCGGGCGAGGCCCCGGCCCCCATCGAGCCGTACCGCCTGCTGGAAGGCGAATACCCGACCCCCGGCGCACAGGAGCTTGCCATCGAAACGCGCATGGCCGACGAATACGGCCTCAGCGTGGGCGACACGCTCTACCTGCGCGTGCTCAGCCCCTCGCGGGACCCCGAACAGGGCGGCCAGACCGGCACCGTTGAGGGCTGGACCATCACCGGCATCGTCTTCGACCCGTACGTGTTCACCCCCAGCGTCTCGATCTACACCGACGTCTCGAACGCCGACTACCTGACCGGGCGCGTGGGCCTGAACGACTTCTGGGCGCGCTTCACTGACTTTGAAACCGCCGAGGAGGAGTTCGACGACTTCCAGAACTTCATCGCGGAGAACACGCCCTACACCGTCGCCTTCGCCCTCGCGGAGGACCCGGCCCAGAACGCGCTGATCACGCAGGCGCAGACCATCAGCAACCTGATGGGCTTCCTGGCGCTGGTCGCCCTGATTGTGTCCGGCTTCCTGGTGATCAACGTCATCTCGTCGCTGGTGGTCGAGCAGAAGCGGCAGATCGGCGTGATGAAGTCGCTGGGCGCGACCCGTGCTGACAACTTCAAGATCTATTCCGGCATCGCGTTCGCCTACGGGCTGCTTGGCGTGATCCCCGGCGTGATCCTCGGCATCCCTGCCGGAAACGCCGCCGCCCACGCGCTCGCGCCGGAAATGAATACGATCCTGACCGGCTTCCGCAGCTCGCCCCCCTCGATCATCGTCGGGGTGCTGGTCGGCCTCGCCGTGCCGGTGCTCGCGTCGATCATCCCGGTGTGGGGCGGCACGCGCGTGCGCATCCTGGAAGCCATGACCGACCTGGGCATCGACGCCAACTACGGCAGCGGGCCGCTGGCGCGCATCATCAGCCGCCTGCCGATCCCGATCACCGTGCGCCAGGGCCTCAGCAACATCAGCCTGAAGAAGAGCCGCCTGGCCTTCACGGTGATCACTCTGGCGATCGCGGTCGGCGCCTTCATGGGCATCTTCGCCATCTTCGAGTCGCTGACCACCGGCATCGGCCTGTTCATTGACAGCTTCAACGTCGAGATCCTGGTCGCGCCGAGCGAGCCGCGCGACCCGGAGCAGGTCGTCAGCCTGATCCAGGAGAGCTTCGGGGACCAGATCGAGTCGATCGAGCCTGGCTCGCAGCTCCAGGTCGAGTTCGAGGGCTACGATCCCGAACTGAGCTTCGCCGGTCCGCCCGGTATCTTCGCCTACGGCTCCGACGTGACGAGCGAGACGCGGTCCTTTGAATACGAGATCAGCGAAGGCGAGCCGCTGACCGCCGAGAACGCCGAGTACGGGATCGTCTTCTCCAGCCTGCTGGCCGCCAACATGGACAAGACCGTGGGCGATACCGTGGTGCTGCAGGTACCCGGCAACGAGGCCGAGCTACAGATCGTCGGCATCGCGGACTTCCCGCTCGATCAGGTCTGGATGGACTGGCGCACGCTCGCCCGCATTTCCGGCTACACCTTCGACACCATCACGTCCGACTCGCCCATCCCGCCGGAGATGATCCCGGCCCAGGCGCGCAACTTCATCAAGTACGCGACGCTGGTGGGCGTGGACGGCTACGCGGGCGACATGCCGGGTAACGGCGTGCTGGCGCTCGGCCTGACGCCGGCCCTCAGCCCGTACCTGAACTTCGTGGCGGGCGGCTTCCCGGCTGCGGTGGAGGGCGACGAGGCCCCCGGCGTGCTGATCACGCCCGCGATGGCCGAGGAGTTGGGCGTTTCCGTGGGCGACACCATCAACCTCGAGGCCCGCACGCCCGACGGTCAGTCCGGCGCGTACCCGGTCGCGGGTATCTTCGAGCTGCCGCCGATGCTGCAAAACGACATGCTGCCGCCGGGCATCGTGGCGATGTTCTGGCGCGACCTGACCGACTTCGACGGCGCCGAAGTGACCTCCGAGCCGATACCGCAGGGCTGGTTCATCGTCACCAACGCCGAAGACCCGACCGCCGACGAGTTGGGGGACATCATCGACGAGTTGAACGATCGACTGGTCGCGGCGGGTGTGCCGATCTTCACGCTCAACTTCGTCGAGTTGACGGACCAGATCAGCGCCGGGTTCTTCACCATCCAGGCGATCCTGAGCGCCGTGGCCGGGCTGATCGCGCTGGTCGGCGCGCTGGGCCTGCTCACCACCCTGTCGATGAGCGTCTTCGAGCGCCAGGAGGAGATCGGCGTGATGCGCTCCAGATCGGAAGAGCGTCGTGTAGGGAAAGAGTGTAGGATGGGGGGGGGGGG
>CAZGLU010000130.1:0-930 GCA_964526095.1 uncultured Anaerolineaceae bacterium
CAGCGAGCAGGACCGCGTACAGGGGTGACGTCGCGGCGGCGCTCGGCTGCCCGGCGACAAAGGCCCATTCGCCGCGCTCCGCGAGGTTACGCGCGTAGGTCTGGTGGATCCAGGCGTCGTCCAGCGCGAAGCCGACACGGTACAGGATCGCCGCCGCCGCGACGTAGGTCACGATGCTTGCGGCAGCCGCCAACGCGATCAAGGCGTCACGGTTATTCAGCAGGCGTCTCAGAGTTCGGCTCACGGTCATCCATCACGATCTCAAACAGGCGCAGGTCATCCTCCGGTGCGGGCGTATCGGCGTCGTCCAGGCGGATCTCGCGCAGGAAGGGTCGCCCTTCCTCGCCCCGGAACAGCCCGGTGAACGGCTGCGTTCGGTTCACGTCCAGCACGAGGTGCGTCACGCCGTACCGCGCGGCGATCTCCGGCACGACATCCGGATCGGCGTTGGGCACCACCACCCCGCCCAGGCCGGTGTGGTAGTACAGGCCGGGCGGATCGTTGATCATCACCACGGCATCCGGCGGCAGGTCAGCGGCGATCCGGTCGTAATGCGCGCCCGCCGCGTTCCAATCCGGGCGGCGGCTGACCAGGATGCCCAGACTGAGCGCCACGGCAAGGACCACCAGCGCCGACGAGAACACGGTCCGGGCCTGCCGCTTCCGCCAGCCCCGGCGCCGCGCCATCCATGCGATACCCTCATCCAGCCCAGCCACGCCGAAGGCGGCCCAGTACGGCAGCAGCGCCGACGCGGAGTGGAACAGCCCGCCGCGCGGGCCGGGGTACGCGAACACGAACGTCATCGCGAGGTGCAGGCCCAGGGCGTACAGCGCCACGCCGGGCGCCGCCGGATGCCTCCGCCGCGCCCACAACCCGAGCAGCGCAAACGGGCCGAGCACGATCCACGTTTCCAAGATCGGAAGAGCGTCG
>CAZGLU010000130.1:940-1819 GCA_964526095.1 uncultured Anaerolineaceae bacterium
CGCGCGAACCAGGGCGCCATGACCACAGCATACGCCAGGATCGCAGCCGCCGCGTGCGCGGCCCGTCTGCGCGGGGACCCAGCCGCCCCCGGCCACACGATGACGAGCAGCGCCACGGCCAGCAGCAGTGGACCGTCCGCGCGTGTGAGGTGGGCCAGCCCGCTCAAGGCACCCGCCGCCGCATACCAGCCGGTGCGGTCCCGCGCACGCCCCTGCCCCATCGCCGCCAGCGCCGCCGCCCCGATAAGCCCGTACAGCGCGAAGGTATCCGTGCTGGTCCAGTAGGGGGTGTAGAAGCCGCTGAAGAGGACCAGCAGCGCGGCCAGCACCCCGTAGCGCCGCGTGCCACCAACCCACCACCCGACCCATGCGGCGAGGGTCACCAGGGCGGCCAGGGCAAGCACGGAGGGGACCTGCGCCGCTGCGAACGAGACGCCGAACACGGCGAGGCTGGCCGCGATAACCAGCGATTGCAGCGGCATCCAGTATGTGTGGCTGGGGCCGGGCAGCGCGTCCGGGGCGTTGAGGTACATCCACAGGTACGGATCGGTCAGGCCCTCCCCCTGCGCCAGCCGCGCGCCCGCGTTGTAGTAGTAATAGGCGTCGGTGTAGCCCGGCTCCGCGATCAGGGCGGCGTACAGGCCTGCGACCAGCAGCGCGGCGAGAAAAACGATGGCAAAGTCTTGCAGGCGCGGCGCCACCCCTACCCCGCTTTCTCGAAGATCGCGACGCGGCCATCATCGAACCGGCGCTCGGTCCACGTCTCGGGACGCTCACGCAGCAGGGCGGCAAGGGCGCTGTTCGCCTCGATCACGAGCGTGTCGATGTCGTGCGCCGCGAGCTTGTCCTCCCAGCCGTCCTGCACCGTCATGATGCGCA
>CAZGLU010000130.1:1829-2183 GCA_964526095.1 uncultured Anaerolineaceae bacterium
GAACATCAGATAGCCGCCCCAGTTGTAGGCGTTGAACATGCGGCGGGGCGGCGCTTCGGCCAGGAAGGACGCAGCCTCGACCGGCAAAGCCGCCGCCTGAGCACGCCGCATGGCGTCGCGGTTGAGCGTCACAGCGATCTGCGCCAGCGCCCCGATCACGATCAACAGCAGCAGCAGCCAGTTCAACGCAAGCTGCCGCCCCCTCACGCGGCGCACCGGCCGGACCTGCCAGCCGCGTTCGGTCAGCCAGGGGTCGAGGTGGCGCGTCAGGACCGGCGCAGCCACCAGCGCGAAGACGGGGATGTTCCGCCCGGCCAGCAGCGCCATCATGCCCGTACCAGCCAACAGCGCCAG
>CAZGLU010000130.1:2193-3968 GCA_964526095.1 uncultured Anaerolineaceae bacterium
ATGAACCCGATCGCGAAACCGCCGTGGAGATTGGACCACGCCGCCATGATAAGCGGGATCAGCCACAGGCGGTCGATCCGCTCGCGCTTGTACAGGTGCAGCAGGTAGAGGACCAGTCCCGCGAGCGCGAACGAAAACATCTGCGGGCGGGGCGACCAGAAGATCGCGGCGGCGCTGGCCCCCAGCACGACCGCAAAGGCGCGCAGGTACACCGTGCCGTCACACATGCGGTACACGAACACCATGCCCACCGTTGCCAGCAGGGCCGTGTACAGCGCCAGCCCGATGCCGCCCGGATCGCCCGGCGCGGTCGAGCCGCCGAACAGCTCATAGGCGCCGTAGAGGACGATCTGCGCACCCCAACTGTGATCGATCCAGTCCTCGCCAAACTGGGTGTGTGAGAAGGGATCCGTCCTGGGGATCTGGCGCGTCTCGACGATATACTCCCCACTGCGGATGTGCCACCACGTATCGGTGTCGAGCGGGACGCGCACCGCCATCATGAATACCAGCACGAACAGGGCTGCGGCCGCCAGCCGCTGCATGGTCAGGTTGCGAACGAATGACATGGCTCCCCGCTTGCCGCGTATGTGTCAGGGCCGGATCCCGGTGAGTTCACATCTGCTGAGGACGATGATACACTGCAATTCAGCTTGGCGAAACCGGCCCGAACGCCGTAAGATAGCGCAATCGGGCAGCGCGCCGGAGGACCCATCCGTGAACAAACAGCCGAATCTCTGGGATCTGCTCAAGGGGCTTCTGACCGGGCACGCCGCGAACGAGCCAGCCGCCGCAGCCGTGGATAGCGTGGCGGCCCTCCACCGCAGCTACGGCGTGCGCGTCGTCGAACACGATCCGAAGGGCAACGCGCGGCCATGGCGCCCCGCCGAGCTGCGCCTCATCAGCGAAACACTGGAGCTGCTGGGGCCAACGTTCTACACGCCGTTCCGGAGTCACCCCCTCAGCCTGTGGATCGACCGGACGGGCGGCGGGGGCAGCTTCGGGGATGGCTGGCTGCGCATCGGCGAGCCAGGGCACGACCCGTCCGTGCTCTACCGGATCTTCCTGCACGAAGCCACCCACGCCTCCAACGAGTACCGGGGCTGGCCCTACGAGCGCGCATACTGCACGGCGCCCGGCCTGGACTGGCGTAAGGACGGCGACGAGTGGGTGCATCCTCGCCAGCAGGGCAAGCCACCCCAACCCGGCCGCTGGGAAACCCTGCCGGTCGATTCGCGGGACGTCAGCGTGGCGCCCGGCGAGGACCTCGCGGAGATGGTGCGCTACTTCGTGCATTCGGTGCGCGACGAACGAGCCTATCTGTGGCCGCTCGACCAGGACAAGCCGCCGCTGTACCTGTGGGACACGTCGCCCACGCGCTTCATCTACGTGCGGGATTATTTCCTGGCGCTACCGGAGGATCATCCCTGGTACCGGCGGCTGGACCCGGCCACGGAGGACCGCGTAGGCCGTCATCTGGCGGAGGTATCATGGCCGAGCCAGCCTATATCCTGATCGATGAGGAGGGATACATCACCCTCTATTGGGGCGATGGGACGGAGCCGGAGCCGACTGTCCTCTGGCAAGGGCCGTATGCCGAGACCCCGGAACAGATCGCGGAGACGGTCGCCGCGCTGCGGGCCTGGGCGGAGGAAAACGGCTACGCCGTGATCGTGCCGCCGTACAGCCCGCCCCCCTCGGGATCCGATCTGGACCTGCCGGGACATGCCATCGGTCGCGCCGACCACGAGGCGCTGCAACAGATCCTTGAGGAC
>CAZGLU010000130.1:3978-8546 GCA_964526095.1 uncultured Anaerolineaceae bacterium
ACCTGTGGCGTCTGGGCGACGACGAAGCCCGGTAGGCCGGGGCACTGACCGCTCGCGCGGCGAGGAACAAACAGCGCCCGTTGAGCCAATCGAGGCATCGGCGGGCGCCAGGGAGCCGGTCGCCGCTCAACAAGCGGTGCCGGGCCGGGTCGGTGCGGCTAGAGATGGAACATGATCTTGCCGCTCTCGCCGCTCATGAACACGTGGTAGGCTTCGTCGAAGTCCTCCAGATCAAATTCATGCGTGACGATGCCGCTCAGATCGACCGCGCCGGACTCCAGCAGGCCGCGCGTCTGGTACCACGTATCCCACAGCCGCCGTCCGACAATGCCGCGCACCGTCGCGCCTTTGAACACGATATGGTGGTTCAGGTCGAAGGTGAACGGCGCGGGCGTCAGGCCGAGCAGCGCGGCCTCGCCGCCTTCCTTCAGCACGGTGAAGCCCTGGTCGATCGCGCTCGGCGCGCCGGACATCTCGAGCAGCACGTCCACGCCTTCCTGGCACGTCGCTTCCAGCACCGTCGCGACGACGTCCTGCTCCAGCACGTTGATCGCGAGGTCCGCCCCGGCCCGCCGCGCCATGTTCAGCCGGTACTCGCTGACGTCCGTCGCGAATACCCGGCGCGCGCCCGCCGCCTTCGCGACCGCCACCGCCATGATGCCCACCGGGCCGCACCCGGTCACCAGCACGTATTTCGCGGAGACGTCCTGCGCCATCGCCGTGTGAACCGCGTTCCCGAAGTTCTCCTCGATCACGGCCACACGCAGCGGCAGGTCCGGGCTGTTACGCCACGCGTTTTGTGCCGGTACGGCGACGTATTCCGCGAACCCGCCATCCCGGTCCACGCCGAGGATCTTCGTGTTTTCGCAGATATGCTCACGTCCGGTCCGGCAGTAAAAACACTCGTTACAGACCACATGGCTTTCCAGGGAGACGTAATCGCCCACCTGCACGCTTGTCACATCGTCAGCGATCTGCACGATCTCGCCCGCGATCTCATGGCCGACCACGAACGGGGGGTGCAGGCGGCTCTGCGCCCACTCGTCCCAGTTATAAATATGAAGGTCCGTCCCGCAGATGGAAGCGGCACGGACCTTCACCAGCACTTCGCCGGGGCCGATCTCCGGCACGGGCCATTCAGTCAGCTTCAGGCCGGGAGCACGCTCCGGTTTGATCACGGCCCGCATGGTCTTGGGTATAGCGTTGGTCATTGAAGCGATCCTGTTGTGAATACGTGTTCATAAGTCTAGTTACCATCTCATTCTAGTCGCCCTGGTGGACCACAACAAGGGCGAACTGCTCAGGGGCGGCGTGGCGTCGCCTGCCCCTGAGCCATCGTCGCTAGCCCGCCCCTTATTCCGCCAGTTCCGGCATCCAGGCGCTCAGCGGCACGCCAGCCAGCGCGGGCACCACGCCGACGGTCGCCAGCAGGTTCGCCTCCGGCATAGCGGCCTGGTACGCAAACGCGCCACCCTCCACCTGCAAGGACCGCAGCCACTCGTCCGGGTTGTTCCAGTCGGCCAGGTCCTCGCCCGCCGCCAGCAGCGCCTGCGTCACCAGCGCGGTGGAGTTGGCGTCGCTGTCGGTGCCGAAGTCGCTTGGGCTTTGGTACGGCCAGCCGCCATCCTCATTCTGGATCGCGGCGAGATAGTCCAGGCCCGCCGCGACCGCGTCATCCTCGCCCGCCGCCGCGAGCGCCTGCAAGCACAGCCCGGTCGTGTTCGTATCGGACGCCTCGCCCGCCACAAAGCCCCAGCCGCCGTCCTCGTTCTGCGCGGCGGTTGCGGCCTCGACCGCACCCTCAGGGATCGGCGCAGCGGCGTTTTGCAAGGCGATCAACGCCAGACAGTGATCGAACGCGCCCATGCCGAACAGCCCACCGTCGGACTGCGCGGCGAACAGGTCCTCGACCAGGTTCCGCCCGCCGAACGCGGTCACGTCCGTGCCACCCGCCGCGAACGCGTTCACGACCTTGGCCAGCGTGCCGACTACGGTGACGTTCCCCGCCTCGACCTGCTGGCCGAGGAAGTAGTACGGGTTGAACATCTCAGGCGTCATCAGCGCCGCCGGGTCCTCCCCGGCCGCCACGAACGCCACGATCACATCGGCGGTCGTGCCTATGTCACTTTCGGGCGCGAACCCGGTTGGGAACCCGCCGTCCTCGTTCTGAACGCTTTCCAGGTAGGCGAGCGCCTGCCCCACGGCATCGGATTCGTCCTCCTGCGCGACCGCAGGCATTACCAACGTCAGGGCCAGCGCGAGCGCCAGCGCAATCGCCACGAAACGCGAAAACCTCAGCATCATTCTGCTCCTCAAATCCAATTCCACAATGCGACCAGCTCGACGTTTTGAAAGGGCGAGAAACGCAACAGCGCCCTTCCCCGGTTGGTGAGAAGGGCGCTGGCTAGGGCTTCGTCGTCAGCATGTGCCACCTCCGATCCGCGAGAGATGCGTTCACACCCCGTCCAGCCGGGTAGCCTGGCTTAGCGCCCTGGCGAGCCAGGGGCATCACAGTTGCGGGACAGCGCCGGACTTGCACCGGCTTCCCCCGTTGGTGACCTGTCGCGCTCGGCGTCAGGCCATCTGGACGGACATCAGTTGTTAATGGGCGAAGTATAGCGCGCGCCGCCCACCCCGCCAATCACTCCGGAAGCGGCCCGGCGCCATCCCCCAGCGCGACGACAAACGCCATGGCGTGCTCCTGCGTGTGGCTCAGGCTGACCTGCCACTCGCGCAGCCCCAGCCTGGCCGCCAGCGCGGCAGCATCCCCGTGCAGCAGCAGGCGCGGCGCGCCGCGCTCGTCCAGCCGCACCTCGATATCGACCCAGTGCACGTCCCCGATGCCCGTGCCAAGCGCCTTGGCAGCGGCTTCCTTGGCCGCGATGCGTGCGGCCAGCCGCGCCGGGACGTCATGGCACTGCGCGCGCTCGACGTCGGTGAAGAACCGCGCGAAGAAGCGCTCGCCATAGCGCGCCATCACCCGCTCCACGCGCTCCACCTCGATCAGGTCTACCCCGATACGCAACATACCCCCCTTGCCCTTCTACGCCGTTTCCGCCGCATCCTCCGCCGCCTCAACGGGCGCCGGGGGCAGCTCCGGCCCGGCCACGGCGAGCACGTACGCATCCGGGTTGAGGTAGCGCCGTGCGGCCAGCAGCGCCGCCTCCGGCGTCACCGCGCGGATGATGTCCGGATAGCGCCGCAGGTAGTCGAGTCCCAGCCCGTAGCGCTCCATCGACAGGATCGACCCGGCTACGCCTTCGCTCGTCTCAAGCTGGAGGGGCAGGCGCCCGATGTAGTTCGCCTTGACGTCATCCAGTTCGTCGTCCCCCACCGGCTCGTTCACAAGACGGCGGATCTGCTCGCGGATCGCCTCAAGCGCCTGCGCGACGTTCGCCGGGTTCACCCCCGCGATCACGCGCCACGGCCCCGGCCCAATGCCGCCGTCCAGACGGCTATAGCTGTAATAGGCCAGCCCGCGCTTCTCGCGCACCTCGGCGCCGATCCGCCCGTACATCCCGAACACGCCGAGCACGGCGTTGGCGAGGTTGGCGGCATGCCAGTCGTCAGCGAGGCGCGACGGGCCGGGCACGCCGAGCACAAGGTCCGCCTGGCTCTTGTCGGGCATCACGGCTGTATGCGCGCGCACGGCCTCGACCGGCGGCACGTCCGGCAGCGACGGGACCGGCGGCTGTGCCGGGTTCGACCAATCACCAAAGTATGTGGTCACCTGGTCCACCGCGCTCGCCGCCGACACCGCGCCGACGATAACGATCACCATCCCGCGCGGGCCGACATGCGTTGCGTGGTAGTCGCGCAGTTGGTCGCGGGTGATCGCCATCACGGACGTGAGGCGGCCCTCCGGCTGGCGGCTGTACGGGTGCTCCGCCGGGTACGCCAGCTCGCGGAAGGCCCGCGCCGCGATATAGCGCGTGTCCTGCTCGCGCACCTTGAACCCGGTCACGATCTCGCCCCGCAGCCGCTCAACCTGCGCCTCCGGAAACGTCGGACGCCGCAGCGCGCCCGCCAGCAGATCGAGCAGCAGCGGCAGGTCCTCGGCCAGCCCCTTGCCCGAAAAACCGACGGTATGCATCCCCGCGCTGAGCGAGAGGCTGGCCCCATTGCCCTCCAGTAATTCGTGGATCGCGGTGAAGTCCCGGTCCTCCGTGCCGCGCAGGAGCGCCGACGTGGCAAACGCCGCCAGCCCGTGCATGCCCGGCGGATCGTAGATCGCACCAGCCTCCAGCGACCCGGCGATCAACACCGAGCGCAGGTTGAAGTTCTCGCGGACCAGCACCACGATGCCGTTCGGCAGCACATGGCGGGCGATATCATCCGGGCCGGGCAGCGAATCGATATACGGTGTCATCGGCGGTCAGCCTTCCTCTCCGTTGCGGATCGGGATGAACCAGCCCACCGTGCGCTGCGAGCGCCGCAGGTAGCGGCGGGCCGCCTCCTGCACGTCGTCCAGCGTCACGGCGCTGAGGTGGTCCAGGTAGCGCAGGTACCATTCCAGCCCCGCAAAGTTTTCCGAGAACGCAAGCCAGAACGCCTGCCCGGTAACACCC
>CAZGLU010000131.1:0-8543 GCA_964526095.1 uncultured Anaerolineaceae bacterium
GGCGACCCCCGAACAGGCCGCGGAACATCTCCCCGATGCGCGGGTTCTGGCGCGCGCGGTCGAACATCACGGCCAGCACGATGGTGAAGCCGATCGCGGCCGGCTGCCAGTACGGGTCGTAACCAAGCTGCGTCAGGCCGCTACGCAGCACCTGCATGATCGCCGCGCCGATCAGCGTGCCGACGATCGTGCCCTTGCCGCCCGTGACGCTCGCGCCGCCGATGAACACCGCCGCGATCACGTCCAACTCGTAGCCCTGCGCAGCCGTCGGGGCCGCCACCGCGAGGCGCGCCGTCATCAGCGTGCCGCCGATGCCCGCCATCAGGCCGGAGATCATGAACGCCATCAGCTTGACGCGCCGCGTGTTCACGCCGGAGAGCCGGGCCGCCTGCTCGTTGCCGCCCACCGCGTAGATACGGTACCCCCACACGGTCCGCGTCAGGAAGATGGTCATGATCACGGCCAGCACGAGCATAATGATGAACGGGTATGGGATGTCGTAGCCCAACAACGGAAAGTTGCCCTGGCCGAGCCGCTGGAACTCGTTGTTGAGCTTCTGAAGCGGCCACCCGCCCGACAGCCCGTAGACGAAGCCGCGTGCGATGCTCATCATACCGAGCGTGGCGATGAACGCCGGTAGCCCGCCCCACGCCACAAGCAGGCCGTTGATCGTGCCCAGGAATAAGCCCGTCAACGGCCCGGCCAACAGCGCGAGCGGCACGTATTTGTCCGGCCCCATCTCTTGCAGGCGGCCGTTGACCATCTTCTCGACCACCCAGGGCGTGGCCTCGCCTTCGATGCTGCCGCTGATCAGGTACGCCGCCGCCAGCCCGGACGCAGCCATCACCGATCCGGTGGACAGGTCGATGCCGCCAGAGATGATGACCATGATCTGGCCGAACGCGGCGATAGCGATCCACGAAAACGACAGCCAGATGTTGCGCAGGCTGTTGGCCGAGGTAAACGTGTCGGTCTTCCACGACAGGTACAGCATCATGATAATCAGGACGATGAAGATGCCCAATTCCTGCCCCGACGCCACGCTGCGCCACCAGGCACCTGAGGACGCCCGGAACGCTTCGCGGCGGGACGCCTCGCTCGCAGTCTGCTGACTCATGCTACAACCCCTTCTTCTGGTACACCCTCATCTGCCAGCGCGCGCTGCCCGCTCGCGTAGGCCATAATGCGCTCCTGCGTCGCTTCAGAACGATCCAGGATACCGGCGATGCGCCCTTCGTGCATCACCACGATGCGGTCGCTCATCGCCAGGATCTCCGGCATCTCGGACGAGATCATGATGATGCCGATGCCCTGCCGCGCGAGGTCGGACATCAGGCTGTAGATCTCCGACTTCGCGCCGACATCAATGCCGCGCGTCGGCTCGTCCATGATCAGCACGCGCGGATTCGCCATCAGCCACTTGGCTAGCACCAGCTTCTGCTGGTTCCCGCCGGACAGGTTCTTGGCCGTCTGGTAGAGGCCGGGCGTGCGCACGCGCAGCCGGTTCACGTAATCGGTCGCCATCTGGCGCGCGGGACGGCTGCGATACAGCCCACCCTGCGAGAAGGTCCGCAGGTTGGGCAGGATCATGTTGAACAGGACGGACGCCTCCAGCACCAACCCCTGATTGCCCCGGTCCTCCGGGATCAGGCCGATGCCGATCTCGACCGCCTTCTCCGGCGAGTCGATGTCGACCTCCTGGCCGTTGACCCAGATCGTCCCCGCGTCCTTGCGGTCCGCGCCAAAGATCAGACGCATCGTTTCGGTTCGGCCTGCGCCGACCAGCCCCGCGAAGCCCAGGATCTCGCCGCGCCGCAGCTCGAACGATACGTCCTTGACGCGGTTCCGGTAGCAGAGGCCCTCGACCTTCAGCACGACCTCGCCCGGCTCGATCAGTTCCTTCTGGTAGAGGTCGCCCAGGTCCCGGCCAACCATCAGGCCGATGATCTGCTCGATGCTCGCGTCTTCGATCCGCAGCGTCCCGACGCGCTCGCCGTCCCGGAACACGATCACGCGATCCGAGATCTCGAACACCTCTTCGAGCCGGTGCGTGATGAAAATGATCGACAGGCCGCGCGCCCGCAGGTTGCGCACGATCTCGAACAGGTACTTGGTCTCGTCCTTGCCGAGCGCCGAAGTCGGCTCGTCCATGATGATGACCTGCGCATCGACGGCCAGCGCCTTGGCGATCTCGACCTGCTGCCGGGCCGCCACGGACAGGTCCTCGACTAAGGCGGAGGGCGGCACGTGCGCGCCGACCGTTTCGAGCAGGGCCAGGGCGTCGCGTTCCATCTTGCGGCGGTTGACGAGGTTGAACGGTTTCAGCAGCCCGCCGTAGCGCGGCTCGCGCGAGATGAAGATGTTGGCGGCGGCGGTCTGGTTCGGGGTGAGCGTGAACTCCTGGTAGATCGTGGCGATGCCGAGCGCCTGCGACTCGGCGGTATCGTGCGGGTTGATCTCCTGGCCGCGTAGGAAGATGCGGCCGGAATCCTTATGGTAGGCGCCCGCGAGGATCTTCATGAGCGTCGATTTGCCCGCGCCGTTCTCGCCGAGCAGCGCGACCACCTCGCCGGGGTACACCTCGAAGTCAACGTCCTTGAGCGCCTGAACCCCAGGAAACCGCTTTGAAACGCCTTCCACGCGGAGCACCGGTTCTTGGTTTGACATCTTGCCTTCCTCGGTCATGGCGGGCCGTGCAAGGGTGCACCGGGCAGGACAGGTGGGAGGGATGCCCCTCCCACCCTTGTGCCGGGCTGCCGACTACCCGCCCGGACCGTGCGTGAACTGCGTGCCCTACTCGCCGGGGAACGGCGGAGGCAGCGGCTGCGTGAAGTCGGAGGTCTCCCAGGCCTGGGCCATCGCATCGACGTTGTGGATCGTCACGATGTCCATGCCGCTGTCGGTCCAATCCGGGTAGGGGTACAGGTTCAGGACGTGGTTGAACGCCATGTGCACCGTGTCGTAGCCCCAGCCCCAGTACTTCTGGCCGACGAGGCCGTGCAGCAGGCCGTCCTGGACCCATTCCAGTTCGACCGGCAGCGTGTCGAAGGCCACGGCCTTCATGCCCCCCTTGCGAACGGCTTCCTCAAAGAGCGGCATGGCACCCTGCCCGGCGAAGACCGGCCACAGGCCCACGAAGAACCACCCGTCGAGGTCGGGGTTCGCCAGCATCGTCTCCTCGACAACCTGGACGCCCAGGTTGATGTCGTCGTTGCACGCCACCGTGGCGACGATCTCGATGCCGGGGTACTGCGCGACGTAGTCGGTGAAGCCGCGGATGCGCTCCTCCAGGTTGAACGCGCCCGGCACGCCCGTCAGGAGGGCGACCTTGCCCTCTTCACCCATCGCGCGCACGAGCAGTTCGCCCGCCGCCCAGCCGCCGGTGTAGTTGTCCACACCGAGGTAGGTGAAGCGATCCGATCCCGGCGAGTCCGAGTCCCACGTCATGACGGGGATGCCCGCGCTGACGGCCGCGTTAATCGGGTCCACGCAGCCATCGGGGTCGTTGCAGCTCACGCCGATGGCGTCCACGCCCTGCGAGATCGCGTCCTCAATGATGCGGGCCTGCTCCGCCATGTCGGAGTTCACCGAGCCCATGTACAGGCACTCGACCGTGATACCCTCATAGAGCGCGCTCAGGTCCTCGGCGGCCTGGAAGCAGCCGTCGCGCCCCAACTCAAAGACCGGGTTGTTCAGCGCCTTGGGGATCCAGGCGATGGTGAAGGTGCCGTCTTCCGGCGGGTAGGCCGGGGGCAGCGGCTGGGTGAAGTCCGAGTTTTCCCACGCGGCGGCCATCGCATCGACGTTGTTGATCGTCACGATGTCCATGCCGCTGTCCGTCCACGACGGGAAGGTGGTCCCGTTCACGAGGTGGTCATACAGCATGTAGACCGTGTCGTAGCCCCAGCCCCAGTACTTCTGACCGACGAGACCATGCAGCAGGCCGTCCTGGACCCACTCCAGCTCGACCGGCAGCGTGTCGAAGGCCACGGCCTTCATGCCCCGGTTCAGCACCGCTTCCTCGAACTGCGGCATGGCGCCCTGCCCGGCGAAGACTGGCCACAGGCCCACGAAGAACCACCCGTCGAGGTCCGGATAGGCCAGCATCGTCTCCTCGACGACCTGGACGCCCAGGTTGATGTCATCGTTGCACGCCACGGTCGTGACGATCTCGATGTCCGTGCCCGCAATGCCATCCCGGAAGCCGCGGATGCGCTCCTCCAGGTTGAACGCGCCCGGCACGCCCGTCAGGAGGGCGACCTGGCCCGACGTGCCCATTTCCCGGATGAGCAGGTTGGCTGCCGCCAAGCCGCCGGTGTAGTTGTCCACGCCGAGGTAGGTCAGACGGTTGGACTCAGGGGAGTCGGAGTCCCAGGTCATGACCGGGATGCCCGCGCTGATGGCGGCGTTAATCGGGTCTACGCAGCCATCGGGGTCGTTGCAGCTCACGCCGATGGCGTCCACACCCTGCGAGATCGCGTCTTCGATCACGCGGGCCTGCTCCGCCATGTCGGAGTTCACCGAACCCATGTACAGGCACTCGACCGTCTGGCCGGTGGCTTCGGTAAGTTCCGCCGCCGCCGCCATGCAGCCATCACGCCCCAACTCGAAGACCGGGTTATTCAGCGCTTTGGGGATCCAGGCGATGGTGATGGTGTCGTCATCCTGTGCCCGGACGGTGGGGGTTGCTGCGGGCGCTGTGAACGTCGAGACGACGAGCACAGCCAGGACCATAACACTAACTAATCGTAACGTATTCTTCATGCCCTTGTCCTCCTTGAGGCTCTGCGGGAGAAGGACGGTCTCCCTGTAAACATGAAATGGGGATCACCAAGCCACATCTCGGCTCGACCCGGCAGTAAGTAGTCATATGTGGCTCCTCGTGCCTTGTCAAGCCACGATGAAGCTTTTTCGTGATTTAGTTTAATCAAACAACAAATTAGGCCCTTTGTCAAGACGGCTATCGACCGTGCTTGACCGCGCCAAAATGAGCGCCCGCCCGCGCCTCAAAAAACGCGCGCGAACGGCGGGCTGACAGCCGAATCTCCCCGGCCAGTGATCGACCGTCTGGCTGCCCGGCACCTCTGTTGAAACCCGCCCCCACTGCAATTTTGCTTGACACGCCGCGCGACAGGGCCTACTATTTTGTTGGGTCGCACTACAAAAAAAAGCGAGGTGCCATGCCCACCGGCCCGGCGAGTCAGAACCTTCTGCGCCGCCTGAACAGCGCGCTGATCCTCAACTGTCTGCTGCGCGAATCACCCCAATCACGAGCCAGCCTCGCCCAGCAGACGGGCCTCAACCGCAGTACGATCTCCTCGCTGGCCTACGAATTGCTGGAGCGCCGGTTGATCCGCGAGGTCGGGTTCGAGGCCGCGGCGTCACGCGGGCGGCCCGGCATCCTGCTGGAATTGAACCCCGCCGCCGGGTGCATCGTCAGCCTGGAGATCAACGTCAACTACATCTCGGCTGTGCTGACCGACTTCATGGCCCACCCGCTGTGGAGCCGCTGCGTGGAGGTCGCAGAGGGCACGCCTTACGCCGCGTTCCTCGAACAGGCGGAGGACCTCGTACGCGGTGCGCTGGGGGCGGGCCGCGCCCACGGCTTGCGGCCGCTCGGCATCGGGCTGGCGGTGCCCGGCCTGGTGGACGCCCGGCGCGGCGTGTTGGTCCACGCCCCGAACCTGAAGTGGCACAACGTCCCGTTCCGCGAGCTGTGGGGCGAAAAGTTCGGCGTGCCGCTCTACCTTGAGAACGACGGCAACACATCCGCCCTGGGCGAGTACTACTTCGGGGTCGCCAAGGGCTGCCAGAACTTCCTGTTCCTGGGGACCGGCATCGGGCTGGCGGGCGGGTTGATCCTGAACGGCCGGTTATACCGGGGCGCGGGCGGCTATGCGGGCGAGATCGGGCACCTGCTGATCGACGAAGGCACCGAGTTATGCGGCTGCGGGCGGCGCGGCTGCTGGGAAACGCTGGTCGGGCCGCGCGCCGTGTTCCAGGGCATCGTCCGCGCCCTGGCCGAGGGCGTCCCCTCGATCATCCCCGCGCTGGTCGGGGGCCGGTTGGACCGCATCACGATGGAGGTGGTGGTCAGCGCCGCCGACCAGGGGGACGAGCTGGCCCGCGCCACGCTGGCGACCGTCGCCCACTACCTCGGCAAGGGGATCGCCAACCTGATCAACATCTTCAACCCGCAGTTGATCGTGCTGGGCGGCTCGCTCGTCCTGGCGGGCGACTACCTGATGCCGACCATCCGCACGATCATCCACACCAACGCGCTGCCGGAGCCGGCGGGCATGGTCGCGCTCGCCCTCTCGTCGCAGGGCACGGATATGTGCGTGAAGGGCGCCGTCGCGCTGGTCATCGACCAGATCATGCGCGAGCCGGGCGCCGATGATACCCCGGAGGCGTAGCCCGTGCGCGATGAACACCGCGTCGTCCTGGAGCTGCGCAACCAGCCGCGCTACCGCGTGATGAACTACCTGGTGGAAGCGGGCGGCACCCCGGACGACGTGGCCTCCGTCACCGCCCCGCGCTGGGCGGCCTTCATCGAGTCGCTGGAGCCTGACATCGTGGGGATCGTCGAGATCCCGCGCGACCGGCTGGTGATCTGGGGCGAGCGCACGGAGGTCGAGCGCGTCGGGGCATTCCTGCGCCGCCACACGACGCGCGGCGGGTAGGCGCGGGGAGCGCACCGCCCCGCCCGGAACGTGCCCGGCCCCCATCGGGATCTGCCGGGTGGGGCGCATTTTCGTGACAAAGCGCATGCCCTATAACCGATAATTTGTTACACTCGACGCGAGTCATGCCGCGCATAGATTGTTTCGTGCGGTAGTATTAGTTTTGGAGGGGCAGATGCCATCGAAACGTTTGACGCTAACTGGATTCCTGACGGTCGTCCTGCTCATCGCCGTGATGGCCGCTGGCGTCGGCGGCCCGGTCCTGGCGCAGGAGGGCACCGAAACACCGGAGGACAGGGGGCGGCTGATCCTCGCCACCACCACCAGCACGGAGGACTCCGGCCTACTCGACTACATCCTGCCGGTGTTTGAGGAGGAATACGGCGTGACGGTGGACGTCGTCGCCGTGGGCACGGGGCAGGCGCTGGAGCTGGGCGCCAACGGTGACGCCGATGTGGTGCTGGTCCACGCCCGCGCCCGCGAGGATGCCTTCGTGGAGGAAGGCAGTGGCACCGCGCGCTATGACGTGATGTACAACGACTTCATCATCGTCGGCCCGGCGGACGACCCGGCTGGCATCGCGGGCATGGAGAGCGCCACCGAGGCGTTCGCCGCCATCGCCGAGAGCGGAGCGATGTTCATCTCGCGCGGGGACGACAGCGGCACGCACAGCAAGGAGTTGAGCATCTGGGAGGCCGCCGGGATCGAGCCGGAAGATGACTGGTACATCTCCGCCGGTCAGGGCATGGGCGCGGTGCTCGGCATGGCCGAGGAGTTCCAGGGCTACACGCTGGCCGACCGGGCGACGTATGTCGCGCGCCTCGCGGAAGGGCTGTCGCTGGAGATCCTGGTCGAGGGCGACCCGATCCTGTTTAACCCCTACGGCGTCATCCCGGTCAACCCCGAGAAGCACCCGGACGTGAACTATGAGATGGCGCAGGCGTTCGCGGACTGGATCACGTCGCTTGAGACGCAGGAGTTGATCGCCAGCTACGAGGTGAACGGCCAGCAGTTGTTCGTGCCCGATTCTGAGGCGTGGCGTGAGGCGCAGGCGGCTGAGGCGGAGGCTACCGAGGAAGCCCCGGAGCCAGCCGCCACCGAGGAAGCCGAGTAAGCTGAGGGGAACGACCGATTAACACGTTGTTTGACGCGATCGCGGAAGCGATCCGCCTGATATTCGCACTTGATCCTGTCGTCGTTGAGGTCGCGGTGCGCTCGCTGCAAGTCACGGCGAGCGCCCTCTTCCTCAGCACTTTGATCGGCATCCCGGTCGGGACGTGGCTCGCGTTGCAGCGCTTCCCCGGCAAGCGCCTGGCGACGGCACTGATCTACACCGGCATGGGCCTGCCGCCGGTGGTGGTCGGCCTGGTGGTGTACCTGTTCCTGTCGCGCAGCGGCCCCCTGGGCGACCTCGGCTGGCTGTTCACGGTCCGGGCGATGGTCGTGGCGCAGGTCATCATCGCCACCCCGCTGATCATCGGCGTGACGATGAGCAGCGTGCTCGGCGTGGACCCGGCCCTGCGGCCGCAGCTCCGCGCGCTGGGCGCAACGCCCGCGCAGGCCACCCGCGCGCAGCTTATGGAGGCGCGCTTTGGCGTGATCGTCGGGCTGGTGGCCGGGTTCGGCTCGATCATCTCCGAGGTCGGCGCGGTGATGCTCGTCGGCGGCAACATCGACGGGCGCACGCGCGTCCTGACGACCGCCGTCGTGCTGGAAACGCGGCGCGGCAACTACGACTACGCGCTGGCGCTCGGCATCATCCTGCTGGCGCTGTCGTTCGTCGCCAACCTGATCATGGTTTTGGGGCAGGGGAAAAGATCGGAAGAGCGTCGTGTAGGGAAAGAGTGTAGGATAGGGTGT
>CAZGLU010000132.1:0-4067 GCA_964526095.1 uncultured Anaerolineaceae bacterium
ACACCCTATCCTACACTCTTTCCCTACACGACGCTCTTCCGATCTCGTGGCGATCGCGTCGCGCCAGTCCGCCGGGGCTTCGGGCACGACCGGCGCCCCGGTCGCCAGCAGGACGGCGTGCAGGACCTGGTGCAGGTGGCGGCGGGCGATGGCCGGGTTGCTGTAGCGGTAGGCGATGACCTCGCCCTGCTCGGTGATCTTGATGCGGCCCTGCATCGAGGCGCGCGGCTGGGCCAGGATCGCGCGGTTGGTCGGGCCGCCGCCGCGCCCGATGCTGCCGCCGCGCCCGTGGAACAGCTCGAGCGTGACGCTGTGCGCGCGGCAGACCTCCGCGAGCGCCTGCTGGGCGGTGTACAGGCCCCAATTCGAGGCGAGGTAGCCGCCGTCCTTGCTGCTGTCCGAGTAGCCGAGCATGATCTGCTGGCGCATGCCGCGCGCGGCGAGGTGCTCGCGGTAGATGGGGTGCTCGAACAGCGCCGTCATGACCTCCGGGGCGCGGCGCAGGTCGTCCACCGTCTCGAACAGCGGCACGAGGTCCAGGTCATCCTGCACGCCGACCTCGCGGGCGAACAGCAGCAGGGCCAGCACGTCGCTCGGCGCGGTGCTCATGCTGGCGATGAAGGTGTCGATCACCGCCGGGCCGTAGGCGCGGTGCGCCTGGGCGATCATGCGCCACGTCGCGGCGACCATGTTCGTCATCTCGGAGAAGCCCAACTCGACCGGGAACAGCGGGCGCGGGTTCCCTAATTCGCGGGTGAGCACCGCCTGGCGCTCGTCCTCCGGCAGCGCGGCGTAGCTGTCGGCCAGGCCGTAGGTGCGGAACAACTCGTCCAGCGCCGCGACGTGCACGCGCGCATCCTGGCGGATGTCGAGCGGGACGAGGTGCAGCCCGAACAGCCGCACCTTCTCGATCAGGCGGTGCAGGGCGCCGCTTGCGACGCGCTGGCCCCGGTTGGCGCGCAGGCTTTGCTCGACGACGTGCAGATCGGCCAGCAGTGCCTCGTGGGTGCGGTAGGCGTCCTGGTCCAGCCGCTCCCAGATCAGGTCCATCTGCTGCCGGTACAACTCGCCGGGGTAGCGCTGCGAGGCGGCCTCCCATTCCAGCGACTGGCGCATCAACTCGGTGACGTCCACCTCGTCCACGGACTGCGTCAGGTGCTCGCGCAGGAAGGCGACCTCGTCCAGGTAGACGCGCCGCGCGGCCTCGCGCAGGGTGCGCAGCGTGTCGAGCGTGACCTCCGGCGTGACGTGGGGGTGCCCGTCGCGGTCGCCGCCGATCCACGAGGCGTAGCGCAGCAGGGGCGGGAGGGCGGTCCAATCCGCGTCGGGGTAATAGGTCTTGAGCGCCGCGCGCAGCTCGTCGTAGATGTCCACCAGCACGTCCATGATCACGTCGGTCAGGAAGTACACGCCGAACGCGACCTCGTCCGCGACGGTGGCGCGGGCGGCGCGGGTGGGGCGCGTCTGCCACAACTCCTCGATCTCCTCGGCCAGCGACGCCTCCAGCGCTGCCTGCTCGCGCGGGAGCAGGTGCTGGCGCTCGCGCAGGTCGATCATCTGCGTGATATGGCGTAGCTTGATCAGCACCTCCTGGCGTTTGGCCTCGGTCGGGTGCGCGGTGATGACCAGCCGCACGTTGAGCCGCCCCAGGATGGCGCGCACGTCCTCGGCGGTCAGCCCGGCGTCGTGCAGCACCCTCACGGCGGCCTCGATCGACTCGGTCAGCGTGCCGGACGCCTCGCGCTCGCGCAGGACGCGCACGCGCTGCTGATCCTCCGCGATGTTGATCAACTGGAAGTAGTTGCTGAAGGCTTTGATCAGGATGCGCTTCTGGTCGAGCGTGAGCCGGTTGATGATCGCCTCAAGCTCGGCTGTGGCGTGGTGGTCGCCCGCGCGGCGTGCCTTGGCGTTCAGCCGCACGCGCTCGACGGTCTCAAACGCCTCGTCGCCGTGCTGCTCGCGGATGATCAGGCCCAGCAGGCCGCCCAGCAGCTTGATGTCCGCACTGAGCGGCGTCGAGGCTTCGGTGGCGGTGTCACGGATCGACATTCAGGGCTGCGCTCGCATGATCTCGCATGATCGACTGAGCGGGCGGGCTTACCGCCGCTTCCGGCTGCGGGAGACGCGGCGTCGCCGCCGCCCGAACAGCATATTCCAGAACGCTTCGAGCAGCTTGCCGAGCAGCGGGATCTCCAGGACGAAGCCGACCACGGCCAGCGCCGTACCGGCGTAGCTCGCCTGGCTGATGGTCAGCCTGCCCAGCACGTACTTCGACTCGATCTGCAACGCCTGGCCCCAGATCGACGTGGTGATCTGGGACGTGCCCTGCTGGAGCGGGATCCAGTTCAGGGTGAGGGTGAGCGCGATCACGGACGTACCGGCCTCGTTGGCGGTCAGCGTCCAGCGCCACGCGACCTCGCCGCCCCGCTCGAGCGTCTGGTCGGCGTTGTTGAGCCACGCCACCTCGAAGTCGGGCGCCGAGATCACGGCGGTGATGACGGCGTTGTGCGTGTCGTAGCGGTCCGCGAGCAGGATCGGCGTGGCGATCACCTCGTTGTCCGCGATCTCCGCCACGGCCTCCGCCGAGCCGTCCTCCAGCATGCGCAGCGCGACGCGCACCGACCCGGACCGGCCCACCGGCAGGGTTGCAGGCCACTCCAGTTCGACCACGCGCTGCTCGTATGTGGCGCTGACCACACCCGCGCCGCCCTGTCCGTCCGGCGCGGCGGGCGCTACGGCGGCGGGCGGCACGCTCAACGGCGCAACGGCCACGTCTGCGTCGGCGTCCAGCATGATGTCGGTGGTCAGGTTGGCCCCGGCGGCGGTCGTTTGCGGCGCGGCGGCCAACTCCTGCGCGTCGAACGTCGAGGCGTCGTCCAGGGCGCCGGGCGCCATCTGCGCCTGCGCGCCGATCGCGTTCGTGCTGGACGGCCCCTCGTCGGTGATCACGCCGAGGTCCGGCCCGACCTCCGCCACGAGCGGCCCCTGCTGCGCGATCTCCTGCTGGGTGGTCAGCGTGCCGCCGGTGGTGACCTTTTTCGCTGCGACCGGGCCGACGACCGGCCACAGCAGCATCGCAGCGGCGGCCAGCACCAGCGTGCCGATCAGGACGGATAGGATCTTGCGCATCACGACCTCCTAGGGGCACAGCCCCGCGCGGCGGGGGCCGGTGTCAGCGATGGCTGTTCAGGCCCTGGACCAACATGCGCCAGAACAGCGCGTAATCGCCCTGGTGGGTGTGGCCCAACTGCTCGATGGGCGTGCCCCCCAGCAGGGCGCGCACGTCGTTCAGCCACGCCTCCAACTCAGGCAGGTTGGCCTCGGACGCGGCGGCCTGCATCTCGGCCAGCTCGCCCTGGATGTTGTCGCGCTGGTCCGGCGCGCGGGTGAGGATCGCGGTCACGGCCTCGACCACCGAATGCAGCAGCCGGTCGAGCGTGATGCTGTCCGGCGTGCTCTGGCCGACTACGCCGGTTTGCAGGCCGACCATGATCGCGTCCCAGGCGCGGTCGTAGCGCGTCCCGGTCGGCAGGCGGTCGCCGGGCGAATGCAGCAGCGTCAGCACCGCCGCGATGAACAACTCCTCGTCCTCCAGCCCGATCGACTGCGTCTGCTGGAGCAGCTCGACGAGGTTCGCGTGCCACTCGGCGAGCAGATCAGGCCGCCCTAGCAGGACGTACACCGTATTTTCGACGACCTGGGCCACCTGTTGGGAACTGAGGGATTGAACCACGGCAAACCTGCTCTCTTCGGCGCGGGCGCGTGCGTCATGACGCCGGACCGGCACGCGGCGGCCAACGTCCAAATGTGGGGCACGATCCGGCCCGAGCCTAATAATAACGCGGTCCGGTCCTCATGCCAGACCTTCGAACAGATCACGCTCGATCGGATCGTTCGGCCCCGGCTCCGGCCAGGCGCGCGTGAACTCCAGGTCGCGGAAGATCAGGCGTCGGACCGCCGCCAGCAGCCCGCTTTCCTGGCGCGGGTTGGCCTGGCTGGCGTGGCACGCCGAGGCCGCGTCCCAGATCTCCTGGTAGGCGCTCACGTCGATCCGCGCGTGGGCCGGC
>CAZGLU010000132.1:4077-8508 GCA_964526095.1 uncultured Anaerolineaceae bacterium
CCGCGCAGGCGCGCCATGAGCACCATCATCTGCAGCGGCAGGCGCGGGAAGGTCGAGTAGTACAGCTTGGCCGGCTGGTACGGCTCCAGGCCGTTGCCGAGCTGGTCCGGGTAGCACTCCGGGTCACCGGCCTTGAAGAAGGCGCTGGTCGTGACCTCGTGCATCAGGATGTGATCGGGGTGCCCGTAGCCGCCGTACGGGTCGAAGGTGACGACGACGTGCGGGCGGATGCGGCGGATGTCGGCCACGATGCGCGCCTCGACTGCGGCGCGATCCGCTTGCCACAGGCAGGCCGGGTTCGCGTTATCCGGCGATCCCATCATGCCGCTGTCGCAGTAGCCGTAGGTGATCACCTCTTTGATGCCGAGCGTCGCGGCGGCGCAGCGCAACTCGGCCAGCCGCAGCTCCGCGACCGATTTGTAGCCGTTCATGCGCTCCGGCGCGACGGTGCCCACGTCCCCGTTGGTGGAGCAGATGAGCGCGATCTCGACGCCCTGGCGTGCGTAGCGGGCGATGGCGCCGCCCATGCCGAACGACTCGTCGTCCGGGTGGGCGAAGGCGAGCAGCATGCGCCGCCGCACTGCTTCAGGAGGACCGTTGTGCGTCGTTGGTTTCATCGTCGATCCACTTCAGATACTCACGCGATCCCAGGACGATGGGCAGGCCGATGACCTCCGGCAAGTCGTAGCTGTGCAGCGCGTGTACCGCCGCCATGAGCGGCTCGAACGCCCCCGCGCGTGACTTGATGATCATCAGCGTCTCCGCTTCCTCCTGGATCGCTCCCTCCCATACGAACATCGACCGGATGGGCACGAAGTTGACGCAGGCGGCCAGCTTGCGCTCCAACAGGTCACGTGCGATGCGGCGCGCCTCGTCTTCGGAGGCCGCCGTGACCAACACGACCAGATGCTCGGAGCGATCGGGCTGACTCTGCTGCGGCATGGCGCGTCCTTTCGGCTCACCCGGCGCCGACCCGTCCCGCCAGGGGGTGGGCCGGTCAGGAACGGACCGATTATAGCACGTCAACAGAACAAATGGGCCATCAGTTGCGCGCTGGCCGGGCACCCCCAGAAGTTTGGGGCGGACAAGGCAGTAAATCTTGGTATAATTCAGTCACATACTTTGGGCATCGGGATGCTGAGAGCATCGCGCCCCGCCGCGCAAATCCGGCGACACGCGCCGGGGGCGGGCAATGCGATCTCCCTGCCGGCCGCGTGATCCTGCCAGCGGCCTGCCGTCCCCGGCTGGCGACAGGCCCTCGGGCGCTCCCCGTGTAGCAGCCGGCTCGCAAGACGCATGAACCTTCCTGTCAGGCTTAAGCCGGCCGGTGGCGGGCGCGCGACCGCAACTGTGTTATGGCGAATGCGTAGAAAATATCGGTAGCGTTGCTTGCACGCGGCCAGGATGCCGTTGGGTGCCCTGCGGCAGCCTGACCGGGAACACAAGAGGACGTTATGGAACAAGCGCATGCAGTCGGAATGGGCCAGGCGGCGCTCCGCCGCCCGGTTGCGGGCCAGTGGACAAGCCGGGCACGGCCAAGCGGTGCGGCTCACGTCCGCCCAACGTACTTCCTGGGCGGCGCGCTGCTGATCTTGTTGATGGCGTTCGTGCTGCGCATGTGGGATCTCGGCGCGGCGAGCCTGTGGACGGACGAAGGGCTGAGCGCGCTCCGGGCGCAGGCGGATCTATCCCAATCGCTGGACTCGATCCTGTCGTCGGGCAACCAGACGCCGTTGTACTTCATGCTGCTGCGGCCCCTGCCGAACCACAACGACGTGCTGCTGCGGCTGCCCTCCACGATGTTCGGGCTGCTCGGCGTGGCGCTGATCATGTTCATGGGCGTGCGCCTCTACCGCGACTATCACCTCGCGCTGTGGGCGGGGGCGCTGTTGGCCGTCAACCCCTATCACGTCTGGCTCTCGCGCACGGCGCGGCCCTATGCGCTGATCTTCGTGCTGTCGCTGGTGATCGGGTACCTGTTCCTCCAGATCGCGGGCGGGCGCCGGACGCGCTGGATCTGGGCGGCGTTCGTGCTGACGAGCGGGTTCGCCTACCTGACGCACTACACCATGCTCGCGATGCCAGCGGCGCAATGCCTGGTATTCCTGCTGGTGATGCGCCGCGAGTGGCGGTTGTTCCGGCAGTGGGTGATCGCGCAGGCCCTCGCCTGCCTGCCGGTGCTGGGCTGGCTGGTCGTTCTGATCCATCACCCGGTCAACGTCGGCCCGGCGTGGGTGCCGGTCCCCACATTGCGCGACATCCCGCTGACGCTGTGGAGCATGATGCTCGGCTATGACGGCGCGTTTGAGTGGCCTTTCTTCCCGGCGCTGATGATCGCCTCGCTCGGCCTGAGCTTCGCCGTGTACGGCGCCGTGCGCGACCGCTATGCGGACCGGACGAACCTGCTGTGGGCGCTGCTGATCGCCGCGCCGCTGGTCGTCACGTTCACCATTTCGGCCACGCTCGTCTCCTTCTACGTGGACCGCTATTTCATGGTGTTCCTGCCCGCGCTGATGTTCCTGGTGGTGCAGGGCGTCCGCCGCGCGCCGCGCCCCCTGGCGAACGTCGGGCTGGCTGTGATCGCGCTGACCGGGCTGTTCAGCGTCGGGTCCAGCTTCTACACCGGGTCGTTCCAGCGTGCGAACTACCGCGAGGCGGCGGACTTTATCGCGCGGGAGTACAAGCCGGGCGACACGCTGTTCATCGAGCGGCGCAACGTCGAGAACGTGTTCATGCGCTACTTCGCGCCGCGCAGCAAGGAGATCCCGGAGGTCGTGCTGCTCTCGGACACGCCGGATACGGCGCCTTACGAGACGGCGGGCCGCCGGTTGTGGGTCGTGTACCGCAACCCCCACGAGGACATCCACCGGCAGGGCGTCATGCCGCCCTTCGACCCGTTCCAGAAGGGGCTGTCCCCCCTGGGCGACTGGCTGCACGACCGCCGCGAGATGGTGCTGCGCTACCGTGAGTTTAACGGCGTGACCGTGCTGGAACTCCAGATGGGCGAGCGCATCCTGGCCGGAAGCCCGTTCGGCGCCAACTTTGAGTGATCCCCTGCCGTACGCGGGAGGCAGACAGGCCGGGACGAGCGCCCGGCCTGTTCTATTCTGTGGGCGCGTGCGAGGCGCACGTAGGGCAAGCGCCGGGTGCCGTTCGACCCCATGGGCTAGGCAGGTCCAGGGGCGGGCGGTATACTTTTGGGCCGATCCGGTGTCAATGGCCGTTCGCGGCGCCGAACGACCTGAGCACGGAATACCGACCGATTACCGATCTGAGGTATTGGTATGCACCGTTTGGCGCTTCTTTCCCTTGTGGCCCTGACCTTCCTGGCCGCCATCGCCGGTGGCCTGTTTGCACTACCCCTCACCGAAGCGGGGCGCGATCTTCAGGCGACCGCCCCGCCGACGAACACGCCGCGTCCGACCGTCCCGCCGACGAACACGCCGCGCCCGTCCCCGACCCCGCCGCCCGCCACGCCGACGCCGATCGTGGTCGGCCCGGAGGAGTACCCGGAGAACATCAATTCCCTGACGGGCCTGCCGTATCCCAACGAGGAGGCCCGCAACCGGCGGAATCTGATCGTCAAGGTGTCGAACTTCCCGGAGCTGGTCCGGCCTCAGAGCGGGCTGGACAAGGCCGACATCGTGTTTGAGTACGAGGTCGAGGGCGCGGTGACACGCTTCGCAGCCATTTACCGCAGCCAGGGCGCCGACCATGTGGGCAGCATCCGCAGCGCGCGCCTGCTGGACCTGGAGCTGGTCCCGATGTTCGGGGCGCTGCTTGCCTACAGCGGCGCGAACGAGTGGATCGATAACTACATCATGCAGTCGGACTGGCATTGGCGGGCGCTGACGCCACAGCACGGCGTTAACGATCCGTGCCAGCGCTTCCCCGAAGAAGGCAAGGCGTACGAACATACGATGTTCTGCAATACCTTCAAGCTGTGGGAGGTGGCCGAGGAGCGGATGGTCAACGACGGGCACAAGATGCGCGGGCTGGCCTTCTCGACCGTGCCGGACCCCGGCGGCGAGCCGGCGCGGGACATCTTCATCGACTACTGGAACGAGCGCCAGGACACCCGCTGGCAGTACAACCCCGACGACGGGCGGTATTACCGCTGGAACAACGGCCTCCCGCACATCGATGCCATCACCAGGAAGCAGCTTGCGGCGGATAACGTCGTCATCCTGGAGGCGGAGCACGTCAACCGCCCCGACATCCTGGATAGCGAGGTCAGCGGCGTGGTGATCGAGACGCTGCTGTGGGGCAGTGGCCGGGCGTGGCTGTTCCGTGACGGGCTGTGGTACAAGGGCGAGTGGCACCACCCGCAGGGCAAGATGGGCCTGTGGCTCAAGTTCCCCGGCGGCGTGGAGCCGATGCACCTCAAGCCGGGGCAGTCGTGGTTTGAGGTCGTGCGGCCGGTGATGTATG
>CAZGLU010000133.1:0-8421 GCA_964526095.1 uncultured Anaerolineaceae bacterium
GTCCTTCGGGCGTGGACGGGGTCGGCGCAACCGCCGCGACCTCCGCCGTCTCGCGGGTTGAGGCCGGGACGCCGTCCGCGTCCGCGTAGTGATCGAGCAGCGCCAGCAGATCCGGCACCGCGATCGGCTTCGGCAAATACTGGTCGCAGCCGGCCTGGAGGATGCGCTCGCGGTCGCCCATCATCGCGTAGGCCGTCACCGCGACGATCGGGCGCATGTCCCCCCGATCGCGCAGGAGCTTCACCGCGTCCAGCCCGCTCATTGACCCGGCCAGTTCCACGTCCATGAGGATGAGGTCGATGGTGGGGTCCTCGGCCAGCACCGCAAGCGCGCCCTCGCCATCCTCTCGAAACAGCACCGTGTGCTGTCTGGCCCGCATCACGCGCCCGACAAGCGCCTGATTCGTCTCGTTGTCTTCCACATAAAGTACGCGCATATCGTCCACTCTTGTGCGCACACGGGTCGAACGCTACGCTACGTCCATGGCGGCCTGGACCAGTTCGGACTCGTCGGCCTGCTCGTCCTCCGGGATGTAGCGCGGCAGCGCGACGTAGAAGGTGCTGCCCTTGCCCAACCGGCTCTCGAACCAGATCCGCCCGTTCATCAGGCGCAGAAGCTGCTGCGAGATCGCCAGGCCCAGGCCCGCGCCCTGACGGCCCTTCTTGCGGCCCGCCGTGCCCTGGCGGAACTCCTCGAAGATGGTGGCCTTGTCCGCGTCCGCGATACCGATGCCGGTATCCTCCACGGCAAAGATCACCTCGTCGCCCTCGGTGAAGATGCGCAGCTTGATGCTGCCCCGGTCCGTGAACTTGGCCGCGTTCGAGTACAGGTTGAGCAGCACCTGCCGCACGCGCAGCGGGTCGGCCAGCACCATCGGCAGCGGATCGGGCAGCTCGCGCTTAAGCTTGATGTCCTGCGCCTTGTCGCCCACCAGGCCGACGGCAGTCGAGAGCACGGCCTTTACCACCGGCTCCAGGTCGACCGGCTGGATCTCCAGGTCGAGCTTGCCCGCGTCCACCTTGGAGAGGTCGAGGATGTCGTTGATGATCGTCAGCAGGTGCTTGCCGCTGGTGAGCACCTGGGTCATGTCCTGTCGGTACTGGGGCGGCAGCTCGGTCGAGTCGTACATATCCGGGAAGTCGAGCATCGTCTGGCTGAAGCCGATGATCGCGTTCAGCGGCGTGCGTAGCTCGTGGCTCATGTTGGCGAGGAACTGGCCGCGGAAGTTCTTGGCCTCCTCGGCGGCCTGCCGTGCGATCTCCAGTTCCTCGTTCGCGGTTTGCAGCTCCTCGGTCAGCGCGCGCTGGCGGAGCAGGCTCTTTTCGAGCGCGGCGCGGCTCTCAAAGAGCGCGAACGTCGTCTGCCGCTCCTTGCGATAGCTCTCCAGCGCCCACTCCGCGATGGCGTACAACTCGCCGCTCACCTGCGCCGACAGGCCGGTTGCAGCGGCGGCGAGGAACAGCGCAAACAGGGTCGTCGGCTCGAGGTAGAGCGCGCCCTCAACGACGGTGGGCACCCCCACCGCCACCACACACACCAACGGGAACATCACAAGGGTGCTGCGCACGGGCAGGAGCAGCCCGACGATGAAGATCAGGAGCGGCAGCACGAACGGGGCATAGTTGCGCCCAAACTCGTTCTCGCCGCCCATCACCAGCCCCACGCCCACGATGATGCCCGCCGCATACGTCCATACGGCGGTCAGGTAATAGTCGCGCCGCAGCAGCAGGCCCGTCAGGATGCAGCCTGCCGCCACGCTGATCATGGGGCCGACCACAGTCAGGATCCATTCCGCCTGTCCCCCCGTGAGGACCACCAGGGACCACCCGATAGCGAACGCGGTGACCAGCGTCACCTTCCAGACGATGGCGAGACGATCCCGCCGCACGTCCTCCGCGAAGTTGATCTCCTCGCTCGGTAACTCACGCGTCAGGGACGCATCGATATAGGTCTCGTCGTTGACCACGGGGTATTGCGGAGATGACATAGGATCCCCACCTCACTGCACTAACGAGGGCACTCTCTTTGTTCAGTATACACCATTTCTTAAGTATTTATTGAGAATCATACGGATTTGGAATTAAAACGGGGTTAAATTCACGAAATCTTGGGGAAACACAAGCCGCCCATCACAATAATGGGCGGCGACAGGGACCGGTGATGGGGCGGAGCGCTACGTAGCGCCCGTCAGCCTTGCGCGTTCAGCGCCTCCAGCCCGGCGTGGAACCGTTCGAGCGCGCCCCGCGTCACCTCAGGCGGCAGCGCATAGGAAAACCGGACCCATTCGTTGCCTTCGTCGGAGAACGCGACGCCGGGCACCACCGCCACGCCAAACTCCGACGCGAGGTATTCCAGCAGGGCGAAGCTGTCCGCCATGCCCGCCCGGCGCATGTGATCGCCGACGTACACAAACGCGTAGTAGCCACCGTCACCCATGATGAACTTGTAGCCGTGCCCGGTCAGGAAGTCACGCACCACGCGGCGGCTGGCGTTCGTCGGCCCGATGATCGGCTCCGCCGCCTCGCGGAAGCCCCGTTCGTAGGCTGCCATCGCGACGGCCTGCCCGTGAAAATGGGGGATGACCCCGTGCGAGGCACGGCTGTTGATGAAGCTCACCACCTGCTTGCCCGCCAGCAGGTGCGCGTTGCGGATGTTCGAGCCGCCGAGCGACTTCGTCAGCCCGTCCAGGATCATGATCCGCTCGCGTTCTGCCGGGGTGAAGGCGCCCAGCACGTCGTTGGCGTCCACCGGCTCGCCTTCCGTCACGGCGCGGTACATCCAGTCGTAGAGCACGAACGGGATGCCGAGTTCGAGCGCCCGCTTGCCGAGCCGGATCTGCTCCGTGGCGGTCAGGGTATGGCCGGTGGGGTTATCCGGTGAGGTGATCACGATGCCCGCGATCTGCCGCCCGCCGTTGCGCTGACAAAACTCAACCGAGGCGGCGATCGTGTCCTCGGTATAGCGCCACGCGGAAGCCTCATCACCGGGCGCGAGCAGGACGTTCGCGCCGATCGCGTACGGCCCCCAGTTGTAGCTGATCCACGGTACGCGCGACACGAGGACGACATCACCGATGCGCCGCCGCCCCAGGTAGATCATGGCGTCATAGGCTTTTTGCAGCGCGTCGCGCCCGCCCACGGTCGCGACCACGTTGGCAGGCCCCCACCCTAGCGCCGGGTCAAGCCCCCAGTACGCTTCGACCACGCAGCGCCGGAAGGCGTCGGTGCCGTAGGGCGAGTCATAGCCGGTGCCGTGCTCAAGCTGGAGCGCATGCGCCCGCTCCAGCAGCGCGGGCGGGACGCCCGGCAGCGAGGCGCCGCCGTCGCCCTGGGACGCGTCGAACACGACGGCGTCCGCCCCGTGCCGCTCGCGGTACGCCTGGAGCGACTTCTTGATCACGAACATGCGGGAGGGCGGGATCTCGTACAGGGAACCCGGATAGGGGTTCACCGGGACGAGGTTTTCAACTGGCACTGCGAAGCGGGGCGTATCGTAAGCGGCCATGACTGTCCTCGAAACCTTTACTGATGTGTGGGCGGCAGGGTGCCCGGCGAGCGGGCCGTGTGCGGAGGGATCATAGCGCGGTCAGGACACGCGCGGCATTGGTGAGAGGTACCAAATGGGCGGCCAGACGCAGAGGCCGGGGGGCCTGTCTCGCGCCCCGACCGGCCCGCGCTTGTGCCTCATGCACGATGTCTGTGTTGTTCCGGCTGCGTGGTGAGCAGATCCGCAAGCGACATCATCTCCCCGTCCGACCGCAAGTCGGCCAGCAGCTCGCGCTTGAGGGCCTCCCGCTCGTCCTCGTCGAGCAACTGCGCCAGCAGGAGCGTGCGCGCATCGTGGTCCTGCCCCGGCTCGCGCTTGGCCTTGCCGGACGCTCGGGCCGACTGCCGCGCGAGATAGGCGTCACTTTCGGTCACCCACACCACCGCCGTCGCGATCAACGCCGCCAGCGCCGCCACGAGGACCACGCCCAACACGTAGATGTTGAACGTCCCGCTGAGGCCCGCGCCCAACCCGGACAGGCCCACCGCTCCGGCGAAGGCGCCCCAGATCACCGTGATGGCCTGCACGCGCTTATCCCAGTTGTCCATTTACCGGCCCTCCCCCACAGCGGGGATCATTTGGAGTTGAGGGGCGACATCGCGGCGCGTGCCCGCAGGCGGCGCATCAGCGGCCCGGCGCTGACAACGATCGGGGCGTGCTCGTCCCCCAGCCGCTCCGTAACGCGCGCGCCCAGGTGCAGGCCCGTGTAATACGCGCCGACCGCGACGACATAGCCCGCGATCAGGTCGGGGGAATGGTGCTGCCGCGTGAACAGGGCCGACACCGTGATCAGCGCCCCCAGCAGGGACCAGAACCAGAACGTACGCGCGCGGGGCCGGAAGCGGATCATAAAGCAAGTGATGATGATGGCGTAGAACACGTGCTGGCTCGGCGCGGCGTTGTGCGTGCTGAAAGTGTTATCCGCCTCGTACAGGTGGCGCAGGAGTTGTGCGAACAGGTCGTTGCCCGGCACGTCGCTCGCCGCCGGTTTGGTGACGTAGGTCGGCAGCGTCATGTAGACGACGTAGCTGAACAGGGCCGCGACGATCATCGCCAGGATGAACTGGCGGTACAGCTTGATCGGCATGCGGTACGCTGCCCACAGCGGGATCAGCGCGGAGAACACAAACCCGATGCCGTACGGGATCAGCCACAGGGGTTGCGGGGTCAGGTGGTTATCCACGGCGGCGATCTTCAGCTCCCACCCTTCTGTCGGCTCGCGCAGGATGCTGTTCAGGCCGTTCGTCACAAAGAACAGGCTCTGCACGGCCAACAGCAGCAGAAACAACGCCAGTCGGTTCTGGAGCAGGCGATCCACCAACGACTTCGTGGACTGATAAGCCACAATTCCCTCCTTCAACGTCATCCTATGTCTGGGTCATCCTATGTCGGGCGGGCGGCGAGCAGCTCGCGCAGCGCATCGAGCGCCGCCGCCGGACAGATCGTCAAAAACGCCGCCGCGCCTTCCGGGCTGGCCCAGGCAGCTTCCAACTCGACGGCCTTCGCATGGTCGGCCAGCGCGTCCTCCGTGCGCCCCCGCCGGAAGTTCGCCAGCGCGCGCAGCCCATATCCGCCGTGAAAGTCCGGCCTCAGCCCGACCACGGTGGACGCATCCAGCGCAGCGTGGGCATACTCCCCCGCGCAGAAGCGCAGTTCGCTGCGGCCCGCGTAGGCCAGCGCGTGCTCCGGGTCGCGCTTGATGACCTCGCCGTAATCGGCCAGCGCGTCATCCGTCCGCCCTATGTTGGCGTACGTGTTGGCCCGGTTGCCGTAGGCGCTGATGTAGTCCGGGTCCAGCGCCAGCGCGCGGTCGAAATCGGCCAGCGCCTCGTCAACCCGCCCCTGCGCGGCGTAGCTGAGGCCCCGGCTGTTATAGAACGCCGGAACGCGGTCGTTGATCGCGATCGCGCGGGTGTAAGCATCCTCGGCCAGCCGGTAGCGCCGCAGCGCCATCAGCGCCCCGCCCCGGTTGTAGAGCGCGTTGGCGTAGTCCGGCTTGAGCAGCAGCGCCTCGTCGAAGTCCGCCAGGGCCAGCGCGATGCGCTGCATCCCTAGATAAGTAACCCCGCGATTGTTAAAAAGCAGCGGCAGATCCGGCCCCAGCGCCTGCGCCCGGTCGAAGTCGGCCAGCGCGTCCTGGTAGCGGCCCTGGTAGTAGGCCACCATGCCGCGATGGAGGTAGCCCTCCGGCCGGTCCGGCGCGAGGCGGATCGCTTCGGTGTAGGCCGCGGCAGCCTCGGCCAACCGCCCGGCGTTGTACTCGGCGTTGCCATGCCGCCACGCCGCCGCGGCGGCGACCGGATCGCTGGCCGCCCCATCGGGGTTCGGCTCCGGGGCCACCGGCTCCGGCGCGGCGGACGGGTTCGCCGCCGCCGTGACGGGCAGTACCGCGCGCAGCTCCGCCAGGGCCGCATCGTAGGGCCGCCCGGTGAAGAACACCCAGTTCGGCCCGTGCAGCCGGAACGGGATCTCCTGCGGGTCAAGCTGCTCCAGGATCAGCGGGATCAGCGTCTTGCCGATGCCGTCCGCGTAGTTCCATTCGGCGTGCACGTTGCGCGAGGCGATCGAGGACCGGGACAACAGGATCAGCACGTGGCTGACCGCGTCCAGGCCGCGCTGGATCTCGTCATCCCAGATCGCGCCGGGCGGGATGTCGTAGCGGTCCATCCAGGGCCGCACGCCCGCCGCGGAGAGGTCGTTGTAGAGCCGGCGGGCGAGCGCCTCGTCGGCCCGGGCGTAGCTGATGAAGGTCGTCGCAGGGTGATCTTGAACGGCCATGGCGCATCCATCGGGGCGGCGTAGTAAGGTAAGGGTGCCCTCAGCTATAGTGTATACGAGAATGGGACGGCAGGGTTGCGAAGGCCCATCGCCGCCCTATTCTCGCCCGGCCCGCAGCACGCGACCGCGTTACCCCAGGGACGCCCTTCGCTGCTATCTTATACGTGACGGAATGCGCTAGCGGCCAGCCTCGTAACTCGCGCCGGGCGGCGGTTGGTGGCGGCGCGCGTGTGGGGTAAAGTTAGCGGGCCTGCACACAGGATGGCCGGGCGAGATAGGGGTCTCAGGCGCCCGGCAGGCTGTCCGGCTGAATCAGGGAGGGGTCTATGCACCATATGCTGAACTGTCTGAGCGTGCTGGCCGCGTTCGGGGTGCTGCTGATCGCCCCCCTACCGGCCCGCGCGCAGGAAGACACCCCGGCCCCGGCGCTGCTGGCGGCGGTCAATATCATCGTGCCGGAGCTGTACCGCACACCGGCAGGCGAGGACAACCCGACGCGCGTCCCGGCGCCGACCGTGCTGGCCGAAGGCGACCGGCTGCTGACCGACGCGAGCGGCGTCGTGCTGATCACCTGGATCAACAACGGCACCGAGACGATCCTCGACTCGGACACGATGCTGACCGTCACCCGTCTGGCCGGGGTCGATGCCACCGATGCCCAGGTCGAGGTCGAGCTGTCCGCCGGGCGCGTCATCGCGGGCGCACCGGCCCTGCCTGAGGGCGCCCGCTGGCACCTCACCACACCGGCACTCAGCGTTACACCCCTGGCCGGACGCTTTGATATAACTGTAGAAAGGGACGGCACGACGCTGTTGATCGTCACCACCGGGCAGGTCGAAGTCAGCGGCCCGGATGGCGCCTCACACGTCCTGTCGGAGAACGAATACCTGAGCGTGACGCCCGGCGACGCAGCGATAGAGCCAGCGCAGTTGAGCAGCGACGGCGTGAGCGTCAGCGTGCCGGGCGTGTGCACCGCCACCGCCGCCACCAACGTCAACGTCCGTGCCGCGCCGAGCGAGGAAAGCCGCCGCCTGGGCGGCATCAAGGCGGGCGAGGTGCTGTGGGTCCGCGCGGCGACGGGCGGCAACCTGTGGCTCAACGTGTATTACGAACCGGCGCGTACCGCCGAGCGCTCCGCCTTCGGCTGGATCTACGGCCCGGCGGCGCTGCTGAGCGCCGACTGTGGGACGATCCTGCGGGCGCCGTTGGACGCCGTGCTGTTCGACGGGCCGGGCATCATGCAGCACGAGGACGCGGGCGCGGAGGCGTCGCCCGCCGCGCCGGAGGCGGAGGCCGGGGCGGAGATCGAATCAGAGCTTGAGCCGGAAGCGGCCGCCACCGTTGAACCCCTGGCTACTGCCGCCGCCGAATAACGGCTGGCGTCACAGGGCGAGCCGACGCACGGGCCGGTTTGCATCTCGGCCCGTTTTCATCTGGGAAGCGGTTAACGAAGGTATTGAGGGAGCGTTATGCCGATAGCACTGGACATTGACGAGATCAAAGGCTGGCTGGTAGAGGCGGGCAAGATCGCCCGGCGCTACTTTGGCAACGTCTACGTCGAGTGGAAGGCCACGGCAGACCCCGTCACCGTGGCCGACCGCGAAACCGAGCAGTACCTCAAGGCACGCATCCGTGCGCGCTACCCCGGCCATGGGGTCATCGGCGAGGAATACGGCGGGGACGAGGTCGGGCGCGAATACCTGTGGACGATCGACCCCATCGACGGGACGCGCGCATACGTCGAGGGCCTGCCGACGTGGAGCGTCACCATCGCGCTGCTGCATCAGGGCAGCCCCATCTTCGGCATCGTCTACATGCCCATGATCGACGACTGGACCTACAACCAGGGCAAGCGCGTGTTCCACAACGACCAGGACATCACCGGCCGCTTGGCTACGCACTGGCAGACCGATTCCTACATCCTGGCCCGCTCGGACGCCCACGCCTGGTGGGACATCCGCTTCACGCGCGTGATGGCCCTCGGCAGCACGGCGGTCCATCTGGCCTACACCGCACGCGGCGCGTCCCTGGCCGCGGTCATGCACGAAGCCTACGTGTGGGACGTGGCGGCGGGGACGGCGCTGCTGACCGCGCAGG
>CAZGLU010000134.1:0-8419 GCA_964526095.1 uncultured Anaerolineaceae bacterium
CACACTGGTCGTAACAGTTGCTCACGCCCGGCTCGTCGTTCGTGAACAGGTAGAGTGTCATGCCGCGGCCGTCCACCAGGAAGTCACCCAGCGCGTTGTTGCCGCCGAGCGACACCAGGGGCGGGCGCACCACAAACCACACATCGTTGACGCCCTCGCCGGTCGCGTCGCCGGGCGCCTCGTCCCGCACGAAGTAGTAGAGCGGCATCCCGTTATAGGCCACCTGCCGCGTACCGTCCTCGCGTTCCAGCACGCTCAGCCAGCCGGGCAGCCCCGCCGCCAGGGAGGGCTGTTCTTCCTCACCCAGGACCAGCGGCGGCCAGTTCTCGGCACACTGGTCGTAACAGTTGCTCACGCCCGGCTCGTCGTTCGTGAACAGGTAGAGCGTCATGCCATCCTGCCCTACGAGGAAATCACCCAACTCGTCGTTGCCGCCGAGCATAATGGTCGCATCACCCTCCTGTGCGAGCGCGCCGACCGCGCCTGACAGCAGGAGTCCCATCAGAATCAGTCCAGTCAAAAGCCGTCTGTTCATCGTGCTGCGTCCTTTCCTATGTAACGGCGTATATCTCTGGGTACGGCGGCCACGGTCAGAACGGATCTTGTGAGGCGTTTCCCAAACGGCAGCCCCGTAACCGGACCACGTTCGCGCAACACCGTACACGCCGCCTAGTACCGAACGCACTTCGTATGCGCTCCGTGACTACGGTATACTAAGACAGAAGCGCTGGCTCGCGTGTGGTCGGGGCGAGGCCCAGCCTCTCGCGCATACTCGAGAACAACTAATGTCCGCGGATCCCCTGATCAATAAGAAACTCGGTGATTACACCATCCTGAGCCTGCTGGGGCGAGGCGGCATGTCGCGCGTCTATCAGGGCTATGACGAAAACCTGGACCGTTACGCCGCGGTGAAGGTCATCAGCAGCGACTTCGCCACCACCTCCGAGGAGGAGTACACCCGCCGCTTCCAGATCGAGGCGCGGGCCATCGCGCGGCTGCGCCACCCCAACATCGTCGGCGTGTACCAGTTTGGGCGCAGCGAGGGCATCTATTACATGGCGATGGCCTTCCTGGAAGGCCAGGACCTGCGGCTGTTCCTCAACGAGTATGCCGAGCGCCGCCGCTTCGTGCCTCCCGCCGAGATCCTGCGCATCGCCCGCGACGTGGCGAGCGCGCTGGACTACGCCCACGAGCAGGGCGTGATCCACCGCGACGTCAAGCCGTCGAACATCATGCTCGAAAAGCACACCGGGCGCGCGATCCTGATGGACTTCGGGCTGGCGCTGAGCGTGCAAGAAGGGACCACGGGCGACACCTTCGGCAGCGCGCACTACATCGCGCCGGAGCAGGCCATGTCGTCGGCGCAGGCCGTCCCGCAGAGCGACCTGTACTCCCTGGGCGTGGTGCTGTACGAGATGCTGGCGGGCAAGGTCCCGTTCGATGACCCTTCTGCGATGAGCGTGGCGCTCAAGCACCTCAACGACGCGCCGCCGCCCATGACGCTCTATAACCCCACGCTGCCGCCCCAGGTCGAAGCGGTGATCATGCGCGCGCTGGACAAGAAGCCGGAGAATCGCTATGCGACCGGGCGCGAACTCGTGGACGCCCTGGAACTCGCCTTCCAGCACGCGACCACCGCTGCGCCAGCACCGGCCAGCGCCGTGCCGCCGTTCATGCCCGTCACCGATACGCGGCCTACGCCCTGGTTCGGCCAGCGCCCGAACCTCAGCACGGCGTCCGGCGATACGCACCCCACGCCTGAGCCGGGCAGGCTGGCGCAGCGTTTCGCGCGGCATCAGGCGCAGAAGGAGGCCGCGCAGGCCCGCGCGCTGACAGAGGATCAGCTTGCCATTGACGAGAGCGAGCTGGAGTCGCTGCTGGACAGCTATGCGGACCCGCGCGACATCGGGCTGGTGGGTCCAGAGGCAGCGCCGCTCCGACCGTCCCGCCCCGCCTCGCAGGACTACCTGCGTGATAGCCTCGCGCAGCGTACAGGCCGCCAACGCCGGGCCAGGCCGGGGCTGCTGCTGTTCTCGGCGCTGTTCCTGACCGTCGTATTGATCGCCGCGTGGTACACGGTCGGGCCGGGCGGGCGCGACGGCACGGCTGACGATGACGGCGGGGCACCGGCGATCAGCGGCCTGCTGCCCACCGCCGAGGTGACCGAAGCCGCTGCCGGGGTCACCGACGCGGCGACCGATCCCTCGTCCCTGGGGCCGCTCGCCTCCACCGACGAGCCGGACGCCACGGCGACGCGCACGGCCACCATCCCGGCGACGGCCACTGCTGCCAGCACGACCGCCGCCCCAACCGCGTCGGCCACCGGCGCCCCAACAGAGGCGCCAGCCGCCACGGCGACCCCGGAGCGTGTGACGCGCACGCCGCGCCCCACGGTCGCCTCACCGACCGCACCGCCGCCGCCCACCGAGCGCCCGCTGTCCAGCGCCACGCCGCAGCCCGCCGCGCCGCTATCGCCCTCGGCGACGGTCGTCACCAACCCGACGCTGCGCCTGCTGTACGACGCGGAACAGTTCCTGTTGGTGAACGTCTCCGGTGAGACGCAAAACATCGGCGGCCTGGTGTTCGTGCAGCAGCGGCCCGACGGCACCACGCGCACCTTCGAGCCGACGCTGTGGGAGGAGGGCAGCGCCAGCCCGTTCGCCATGCCGAACGGCGGCTGCTACCAGATCATCACCGCCGAGACGCCACAAACCGACCCCGACGACTCGGTTTGCCCCCGGTTCCTGGGCTGGTACCAGCCAGGGCTGACCGCGCGCTATTTCTGGATCGCCACGCAGCCCGGCGCGACGTTCAGCGTGGGCGTGCGCGGCGAGGACGAGACGCTGGCGACCTGTGAGATCGCGGCCGGAGAGTGCCTTGTCGTCCTGCCACGGGAATAGCCCGTTCCGCCCGCGCCCGGCCGCCGGACGATGGCCCGCCTGAGCGTCCCCTGATGCGCCCGATCCGATCCCACGCCACGCCGCTCCCGCCCGCGCACCTGCTCCAGGTCGTCGCGCTGAGCCTGGTTTACGCCGCCACCCGCCTGCATCACCTCACTGCGCTGCCCCTGTTCGTGGACGAGAGCTTCCACATCGACACGGCGCAGCGCGCACTGGCAGGCCAGGTCCTTGCCTCCGCCGAGCATGGCCGGTTCTTCCGCGTGTGGTTCAACGCCTTCCTCGGCCCGGAGGCCCCCGTCGCCGCGTTTACCTCGCGCGCGGGCACGGTGATCGTCGGGCTGCTGGGGCTGGCCGCGTTTTATGCCCTGGCGCGCGCCTTCGCCTCACACCGCGCCGGGCTGCTCGGCCTCGCGCTGTGGATCGCCGCGCCGTACCTTCTGTTCTACGAGCGCATGGCGCTGGCCGACCCGCAACTGGTCGCGTTCAGTGCTGTGGCCGTGTGGCTGGCGTGGCAGGTGGTACGGACCGGGGCGGCGTGGGCCGCGATCGGGCTGGGCCTCACGCTGGCCCTCGTCCTGCTCGCCAAGGCGCCGGGCGTCGTCTGGCTGCCGCTGCCCCTCGTCGCCGCGCTCCTCGCGCCGCGCCTGACGGTCCGGCGGCGCGCTGCCCTGGTCGGGCTGGCGGTGGCGGCGTTCGGCGTGGTATGGGGTCCGCTGGCGCTGGCCCTGCGCGTGAAGGGCTATAACTACTTCGGGCTGGCGGGCCATTTCACCGGCGGCGTGGACGAGGGGCTGCTCGACCGGACGTGGCGCAACCTGGGCGACGTGCTGGCGATCGACGCGGCCTACCTCGGCGCGCCGGTCCTGCTGGCGGCGCTGGCGGGCGGCCTCTACTGGCTGGCGCGGCGGCCACGCCCTGCGCTGCTGGCGCTGCTGGCGCTCGGCATGAGCGGCGGCGGCGCGATCCTGTTCGGCACGACGGTCAATTCCCGCTACGCGCTCAACCACGTGCCGTGGCTGCTGCTGCCGCTGGCCGTCGGCGCGGGCCTGCTGATCGAGCGCATCCCCCGCGCGCGCTGGCCGGTTTATGCCGCGCTGGGAGCGTGGGTCATGCTGGTCGGCGTGCCCTTCATGCGCGACGCGTGGCGCGACCCGGCGCGGCTGGCGCTGCACGGCAACGACCCGAAGGAGTACGTCACGCATGAGGCGGCGGGCTATGGCGCGGCGGAGGTCGGCGCGTGGCTCAGCGCCACAACGGAGCCGCTGCCCGCGATCGGGCTGGTGGGCAACTGCCAGACGCTGCGCCTCGCCGCGCACCCGCGCCCGGTGGAGTGCCCGGCAGTGTACTGGGATGGCAGCAACTTCGACGCGCTGATGGCGATGGTCGAGGCGCGGGCGAGCACGGGACCGTTGTACGTCGCGGCGGAAGATCTCGTCTACATCGACCCGGCGCGGCTGCCGGGGCCGAACGCGGTCGTCTTCACCGCCCGGCGCCCCGGCGGCGAGTCCAAGGTCAGCCTCTACCGGGTGGAGCAGGGCGCAACGCTCGCCGCGCGCCCGGAGGTCGAGGGTTCATAGGGAGGATGGTAAGGTCATGGGCACCATGACGGTTGATCTGTCGGGCAAGGTCGCCCTCGTTACCGGCGCAGGGCGCGGCATCGGGCGGGCCATCGCGGCGGCGCTGGCCGGTGCCGGGGCGCGCGTCGCGGTCAACGACATCGACGGGGCCTCGGCGGAGGCGAGCGCCGGGGCGCTGAATGGCGCGCGGCCCTACCCGGCGGACGTGGCCGACCCCGCCGCCGCCCAGGGGTTGATCGAGGCCGCGCACCGGGACTTCGGGCGGCTGGATATCCTCGTCAACAACGCCGGGATCGAGTACAGGGCCTCCGTGCTGGAGACGACCGTCGCGCAGTGGCAGCGTACCCTGGACGTGAACCTGAGCGCCGCGTTCTACACCAGCCAGGCGGCGGCGCGGCTCATGCGGGACGCGGGCGGCGGCGTGATCGTCAACATCGCCTCGATCGCGGGGCACAACATCCCGCTCGCCAACCGCGTGGCCTACGTCGCCAGCAAGGCCGGGCTGGTCGGCCTGACGCGTGAGTGCGCCCGCGAGTTCGCGGCATACGGCATCCGCGTGAACGCGATCTGCCCCGGCGTGATCGAGACGGAGATGACCGCCGCCCTGCGTGGGGACGCGGCGCAGATGGCGAAGTGGCTGGCGGATATCCCGCAGGGGCGCCTGGGCGAGCCGGACGACATCACCGGGATGGTGCTGTTCCTGTGCTCGGACGCCGCGCGCTACCTGACCGGCCAGGCGATCAACGTCGATGGTGGCAAGGTGATGCTCTAGCGGCGCGGGCGGCGCGAGGGGCTGCCAGGTTACGGAGCTAACCGCGTGAGATATTAAAAACATGCATGCTTGCCGTCTCCTGGTATACTTGGAAGCACTCGCAGATTGTTAGGAAAGAAACCGTCATGTCACCGTCGCCACTCGATATCAGCGAGCAAGAGATCCGCAAACGCTGCGGCCCCCTGTTGGAGGGCGCAGTAGAGGAAGCAACCCGTCTGCGCCATAACTACATCGGCGTAGAACACCTCTTTAACGCTCTGACCCGCATCCCCGGCAGCACGGTCGCCCGGTTGCTGCTGGAGGCTGGCCTGGAGCCACGCGAGATCCGCAACCTGATCCGGCGCGAAGTCGGCGCTGGCGACGACGCCGTGAGCGAGTTCCCTCCCCTGACGCCGCGCGCCCACCGCGTGCTGGCGATGGCCGTCTACCTCGCCGACGACGCCGGGGACCGCTTCGTAACCGAGGAACAATTGCTGCTCGCCCTGCTTCAGGAGGGCGAAAGCATCCCGGCACGCGAGTTGATCAAGCTCGACGTGGACATGACCGATTGGATCGAGCGCCTGCTGGACAAGATCGAGGACAGCGACGACGAGTTCGACGAGTTCCTGTTCGAGGAACTGGACTCCGCGCTGGAGCAGGCCGCCGATGACCCCGACCTCACGCAGCGCCGCATGCCAACGCCGCTGCTCGACAAGTACGGGCGCGACCTGACCGCCCAGGCGCGCGAGGGCAAGATCGGCCCGGCCATTGGCCGCGAGCGCGAGATCCGCATGATCGCCCGCACGCTGACCCGCAGCAAGAAGAACAACCCGCTGCTGCTCGGTGACTCCGGCGTGGGCAAGACCGCCGTGGTCGAAGGGCTGGCCTACAACATCGCGCACGGCATCGCGCCGCGCTTCCTGCTGGGCCGCCGCATCATGCAGCTTGAGATCGGCACGCTGGTCGCCGGGACGAGCCTGCGCGGTCAGTTCGAGGAGCGCATCGTCGGCATCGTGGACGAGGTGAAGAACGCGCCGGACGTGATCCTGTTCATCGACGAGATCCACACCATCGTCGGCGCGGGCGACACCATCGACAGCAACCTCGACGCGGCCAACATCCTCAAACCGGCGCTGGCGCGCGGCGAGATCATCTGCATCGGCGCGACCACGTTCGAGGAATACCGCAAAGCCATCGCCAAAGACCCGGCCCTCGACCGGCGCTTCCGCACCATCGATATCGCCGAGCAAAGCCCCGCCGAGGCGTTGGAGGTGGTCGAGCACGTCTACGAGCGTTACGAGGCACACCACGGCGTCACCATCACGCCGGAGGCGCGCAGCGCGGCGGTGCGCCTCTCCGACCGCTACATGCGCGACCGCCGCCTGCCGGACAAGGCGCTGGACCTGCTCGACGAGGCGTGCGCGCGGCTGGTGATCCAGTCCAACAGCCCGGACCAGACGATGGGCGACATACACCCGGAGGTCACGGCCCAGACGGTCACGGAGGTCCTCAGCGAGTGGACGGGCATCCCGGTCAGCGAGCTGACGGCCAACGAGCGCCAGCGTTTCGCCACGATGGCCGACGCCCTGCGCCAGCGCGTCATCGGCCAGGACCACGCCATCGAGGTGGTGGCGGACGCGGTCAAGACCAACCGCGCCGGTCTGGGCGACCCGCGCCGGCCGGTCGGCGTGTTCCTGTTCCTGGGGCCGAGCGGCGTCGGCAAGACCGAGCTGGCGAAAACCCTGGCGGAGTTCCTCTTTAACGACGAGGACGCGATGATCCGGCTCGACATGTCGGAGTTCCACGGCGAGCACACCGTCGCCCGGCTGATCGGCGCGCCGCCCGGCTACAAGGGCATGGAGCAGGGCGGCCAGCTCACCGAGGCGCTGCGCCGCAAGCCGTACAGCGTCGTGCTGCTGGACGAGGTCGAGAAGGCCGCGCCGGAGGTCTTCGACATCTTCCTACAGGTCTTCGACGAGGGCCGCCTGACGGACTCGCAGGGCACCACGGTTGACGCGCGGCACGCCGTCTGGATCATGACCAGCAACATCGGCACCGGGGACGTCGGCAAGGGCCTGGGCTTCGGCGCCAGCCCGACCGACCTGCCCGATTACGATTTCCACCTGAAGAAGCATTTTCGTCCGGAGTTCCTGAACCGGCTCGACGAGGTCGTTATCTTCCATCCGCTGACCGAGGAGGCGCTCAACGCGATCCTCGACTTGCAGATGCGCGAGGTGGTGGAGCGCCTGCGCGAGCAGAACCTGCTGCTCACGCTGGACGAGAGCGCCCGCGCGCTGCTGCTGCGCGAAGGCTACGACCCGGCCAACGGCGCCCGCCCACTGCGGCGCGCCATCGAGCGCCTGCTGACGCGCCCGCTCAGCACGGCGATCCTGAACGAGACATTTGCGCCGGGGGATGCGATTCGCGTGGTGGCGGTGGACGATCATCTCGTCCTGGAGCGTGAGGAAGCAACGGCGCATTACACCGCCCCGGACAGCCGTCCACTGCGGGAAGACGTAGACGGTAGCGAGCCGGCGCGAGCAGAATAACGATCAGTAGACTCTATGGCTACCAACAATCTGCCGCCCGTCCCACAGTCCGGCGTCCCACCCCTGGCCCTGCCCCCCGAGCAAGAGAGCAAACTGCTGGCCCGGCGGCGCAAGGCCGATCACAGCGACCCGTTTGCCAGCGATCCGAACGAGGAGGTGCGCCGTCTGGGGCGCCTGGCGCTGCGCCGGGACGGGCTGCATCCCTATGACTACCTCGCCATCGGGGACCTGTGCGCGCAGCTCTCCATCTCCGAGCCGGATCGCCGCATGCGTGTCTACTACGTCGGCAAGACGATCCAGGCGTACCGCCGCGCGGCGGAACTGGCGAACAACGGCAAGGACCGCGAGCTGGCCCTCGGCGCCTTCGAGGACTACGTGCAGTGGACCGTGCGCGTGGCGCGGGCGGCCCCCTCACGACGCAACATCTCCGTGGCGCTGTGGGCCGTCGCCGAGATGGAGCAGGGCAGCCCCGTCGATAACCTGAGCGACGAGGCGCAGCTTCTGGCGCTGTGGTACGTCGCCCCGCCGCAGACGGAGGACATGACGCCCCCGCCCGACCCTACGCCGCACCCGGAGCCGGAGCACGCGACCGAGGTTTACCCGGACCTGATCGCGACCCGCGACGAGGAGAGCCGCGAGATC
>CAZGLU010000135.1:0-8387 GCA_964526095.1 uncultured Anaerolineaceae bacterium
GTACGTGGACCACATGTCCCAGAGTGCGTCTGAGAGCTGGCTTCCCGGAAGAAGGTTCCCGGCAAAGAGCGGGGCGGTCCCCGGAAGGGGGATTTCATTCTCTGAAGCGATGATGAGCCACTGGGTCAGCTGCCATGCCCCGCCCATCTCTTTCGACTTCGAGTGCAGGAAGGGAAGTACCTGGAAACCGCCGACCACCCCCCTCGGCGCGGTACTCACATCGATGACTCCCGAATGGTTCGCCCGGACCCTACCCGTCCCCTGGAACTCGGTCCCGCCGAACCGCCCCGAACCCTTCACAGGGCGTATGACTCTCGCAAGAACCTTTGGACCTGACGGGTACCAGCCGATCACCCGGCCTCCCGGCCGGTTCTCCGTGTCCACGATGTACGGCGTGATGAAGGTCTTCTCGGTTTCCTTGCTGGGCAGGCTCACGGATAGGCCGGTCGTCAGGTCGTTGACCGCCTGCCGGTAGGTGACCTCCACCTGGCCGGGGTAGCGGCCCTCCAACCACTCGCGCATGATCTCGACGCCGGAAACGGTGATCACGCGCGACTCGAAGGCGCTCCCGGCGATCACCCCCTCCGTTTCGCCCCGTTCGATGTCGGCCTCAGGCGTGTCAAAGTCGCTGTAGGCCGAAACGCGGATGTCGCCTTTGTTCGTTTCCTGAAGGCTGCCGGTAAGCGTGTCCTCGATCATGACGCCCAACGTTTGCAGGCTCACGATCGCCGCCACACCTGCCGCGATGCACAGCAGCGCAAAGATCGTGCGCTGGCCGTTGACGCGCAGGTCGTTGATCGAATGACGCACGTAAAAGCGTAGTTGCTCGATCATGGCTTGACCTACTGCACTTCCTCGACGTCGAGCTTGCGCATCTCGCCCGTCGCGCGCTTGTCACGCAGCATCTTGACCGCCGCCATCTGCGCGCTGGAGCGGGGATCCACGTCCTCCGCGATGCGCCCATCGACGAGCGTGATCACGCGGTCGCACTGCGAGGCAACGTCCATATCGTGCGTGACGATGATCACCGTCGTGCCCGTCTGTTGCTGCACGTCGCGCAGGGCGTCCATCACGATCGCGCTGGAGGCCGTGTCGAGGTTCCCGGTCGGCTCGTCGCACAGCAACAGCGGCGGGTTGTTCGCCAGGGCGCGGGCAAGCGCGACGCGCTGCTGCTGCCCACCGGAAAGCTGCGAGGGCCGGTGATGCATGCGGTCGTCCAGCCCGAGCAGGGTCAGCAGCTCCCGCGCGCGCCGTGTCGGGTTGAACTTGCGGTTGCGTGCGAACTGGATCGGCAGCGCGACGTTCTCCAGCGCCGTCAGCGTCGGGATCAGGTTGAAGAACTGGAAGACGAAGCCGATCTTCTCGTTCCGCACCCGCGTCAGTTCGCGCTCGTCGAGGTCCGTGATGTCTTCGCCGTCGATGTACACCCGCCCTTCCGTCGGCGTGTCCAGCCCGCCGATCAGGCCGAGCAGCGTCGATTTGCCGCTGCCGGATGGGCCGATGATCCCCAGGAACTCGCCCGCGCTCACGTTGATCGACACACCGCGCACGGCATGGACGACGACTTCCCCCATGATCAGGTCTTTCCGCAGGTTCTCGGTGCGTACAACGTAGTGATTCCGGTTCTCGTTCATAACAGGCTTCCTATCCAATCATGCAGCATGGTCGCGTGCTGCCCGGCGGCTGCTGCGCCAGTGATATGGCGATGAGGATGATGCTGGCAGGCTCATGCATCTATACGCACGAACGGCCTGAAAGACGCGGTCTGGTGGAAAAATGAATCGGAGCGTTCAGGTTGTGGGCGGGGAGCCGCTACCCGCGCGGCGCAGCCCGCCCCTCCCCGACAGCCTGGTGGTCCGATCGATCGAGTCGGGTCATAATCGTGGGGACAGTTTTACCCGATGGCACGCTCATTACGCAATACGACGCAGTAATATATATATTGTGGCGACACGAGGTCATCGTGAAGGCATAAGGAGCAGCGATGAAATACCGTACGCTGGGGAAATCGGGCCTGCGCGTCTCCGTGGTCGGCGTAGGCACGTGGCAGTTCGGTGGCGAGTGGGGCAAGGATTTTGACCAGGCCGAGGCGGACCGCATCCTGGGGCGCGCGCACGACCTGGGCATCAACCTGATCGACACCGCCGAGTGCTACGGCGATCATCTCTCGGAGGAACTCGTCGGCCGCGCCATCCGTCACAACCGCCAGGACTGGGTCATCGCCACTAAGTTCGGCCACCACTTCAACGCGCGCTTCCAGCGTGACGAGCGGTGGTCCCCGAACGACGTGCGCGAGCAGCTTGAAGCCTCCCTCCGGGCGCTGCAAACCGACGTCATCGACCTGTACCAGTTCCATTCCGGCAGCAACGCGGCCTTCGACCAGCCGGAGCTGTGGTCGATGCTGGAAGATCAGGTGCGGGCGGGCAAGATCCGCGCGCTTGGCATCTCGATCAGCCCCAACAGCAACATCTACCAGACGTCGCGCGCCACGCACGTAGGCGCCAGCGCGATCCAGGTCGTCTACAACCGCCTGGACCGCACGCCGGAGGACGAGGTCTTCCCGTCCTGCCAGGAGCAGAACCTCGGCGTGCTGGCCCGCGTGCCGCTCGCCAGCGGCCTGCTCAGCGGGCGCTACCAGCCCGGCACGGTGTTCACCGACCAGACGGACGTCCGCTCGCAGCACGACCGCGAAAAGATAGAGGCCCGATTGCGTGAGGTTCAGACGATCCGCGCGCAGGAGGTGCCGCCCGGCGTGGACATGGCGACGTGGGCGCTGGCGTGGTGCTTGCAGCACCCGGCTGTGACGTGCGTGATCCCCGGCTGCAAGTCCGTGGCACAGGTCGAGGCCAACGCGCGCGCCGCCGACCTGGATATGGTCAGCGCCGACCATCCGCAGGCTGTGGGCTAGGGCGGGCGTAAGGCCGGGCACCGTTTTCGACAGGACCCGGCGCGGTGCTATACTCCGCCCTCAACGCACGATCGCGGCTGAGGCCCCGCCCCGTGGTGCCCCCGCCGTGAGCCGGCCTGTTGGAGACGGAATGTCCGACTTCATCAGCCTGACCTGCCCGTCATGCGGCGGGCGGCTGCAAATCACCGACGACATCGATCGCTTTGCCTGCGCGTACTGTGGGGTGGAACACCTCGTGCGGCGGGGCGGTGGCATCGTGACGCTGGCGCCCGTGCTGGACGGGCTGCGCCAGGTCCAGGCCGGGATCGACCGGGCTGCCTCCGAGCTGGCGGTCCGGCGCCTGGAAGGGGAGATTAACCACCTGGCCGAGCAGTACCGCGTACTGGCCGGTCAGTTGAGCGCGCTGCCCGCCCACCCGTCGTGGCGGCCCGTGTGGCGGGCGCTCGGCTGGGGTCTCGTTACGGCGCTGCTCGCAGTCTGCCTGCTGACCAGCGCCGGTCTGATCCTGCTCGATGGGGACGGCGCGGCGTGGACTTTCGGGGTCGCGCCTGTCGTCGCGATCCTGGTGCTGGTCGGGATCGTGTGGCTCGGGTGGCGGTCCGTCCAGCGCGAAAAGCAGCAGTTGAGCAGGCAGCGCGCGCGGATGCAGTTCACGCTCGCGACCCTCAGCCGCCAGATCGAGGACCGGCAGCGCCAGCTTATCCAGCACCGCCGCATCATCTCCGGTTAGGTCTGCGCCGCGCCGCTGACCTGCGCGCCCTCCTTGCGCAACAGGTCTTGCAGCAGCTTGGCCGACGCCGGGGCCTGGCCCGCCCAATGGTTGTTCATATAGGCCAGCGTGACCTGCGTCCCGCTCTGCTCGTCCAGCCCCTTGATGCGCGGCGCCCACGCCTGCAAGTCCTCCGCCGTGTACATGTAATCGTAGCGTTCCCAGGCTTCGTCGTGATGCCACCACTTCTTGTAGTTGCGGCCGTGGAAGCGCACATAGGCAACAGGCCCCGTCGCGATCGCGACCGGCGGCAGCAGGCTCTCGAACTGCGGCTGGTCCACGCAGCAGAAGCCGAGGTCGTGTTCGGCGAGCAGGTCGAACGTGTCCTCGGTCACCCAGTCCCGGTTGCGGAACTCGATCACGACCGCCGTATCGCCGAACGCCTCCCGCAGCGCCTTAAGGTAGTCCTCGTTCTCCTGGGTCGCGTGAAAGCTGGTGGGGAACTGGGCCAGCGCGCAGGCGAACTTGCCCTCGTCCTTCAGCCCGGCCAGCGCGGCGTTGAACACCTCCACCGCAGGGCGCGGGTCGTCCTCGCGCTCATGCGTGATCTCGCCCGGCACCTTGACCGAGAACAGGAAGCCCGGCCCGACCTTGTTGGCGATGCTTGCCAGCGTGCGCGCCGAGGGCATGCGGTAATAGGTGAAGTTCAGCTCAGTCGTGTCAAAGTGCCCCTGGTAGAAGTCCAGGAACTCGTTCTTTTTCGTGCCCTCCGGGTAGAACGGCCCTACCCAGTCGTCGTATGAGTACCCGCTGGTCCCGACGTGGATCATACCGGCTCACTCCCTGATCAATGCCGTGTTACGTGGATTATCCATGTCGGGCGGTCCGTCTGCCCACCGCAGGCGCGGCCCTTCCCGCATTATTGGGGTATCGCGCCGCGCGCCCCGGATGCTACGCTAGGGGCGTGAACCGCTGACCAGTGAAGGGTGATCGATGGACGAGCAACTGATGCTGCACCTCTCTCGCACAAGCTTCTTCGTGGGCGGGTGGCGCTACTGGCTAGGCTGCTTGTTCCCCATCGTGCTGATCGCGGCCCTCGGCGTCGCCGCGAAGGTGCTGCCCTTCATCCTGTAAACGTCCCCGTCCCTGAAAAAACAAGCTGCCCGGCGGACAGCTTGTGAGTGAGTGTCTGGTGAGCGAAGCGGAGATCAGCCCTCCGCGAGCGCGGGTTCGTGAAGTGGGCTTTCGACCGACTCGGCGAAGCGGATCAGGTCCCGAAGCTGCTCCAGGGCGCTGCTGCCGTCCCCGAACCCGCGCTCCAGCAGATATTCGACGCGCGCCAGGAAGCTGTCCGGCTCGAGTCCGTTCCGCCGCGCCGCAAGCTGCACGATCTCCGGGTGCAGGGTGGGCAGCGTATCCTCGTCCTCGGTGTGCAGTTCTTCGTGGAGCTTCTCCCCTGGCCGCGCGCCGGTGAACTGGATCGGGATGTCCAGGTAGGGGCGCAGGCCGCGCATGCGGATCATGCGCTCCGCCAACTCGACGATCCGCACGACCTCGCCCATTTGCAGCATGTACAGGTCGTCGCCAGACGTCAGGCACGCGGCGTGAATGACGAGGTTCACCGCCTCCGGGATCGTCATGAAGTAGCGCGTCATGTCCTTGTCGGTGACGGTCACCGGGCCGCCGAGGTCGATCTGCCGGTTGAAGATCGGCACCACGCTGCCCCGGCTGCCCAGGACGTTGCCGAACCGCACCGCCGTGAAGCGCGTCGGGCAGTAGGTGTGCGACAGCGCGTGCATGATCAACTCGCAGACGCGCTTGCTGGCCCCCATCACGCTCGTTGGGTTCACCGCCTTATCGGTGGAGATCAGCACGAAGCGCTCGACCTCATGCTCGCGCGCAAGGTACGCGACGCGCAGCGTGCCGCCCACGTTGACGCGGATCGATTCCTCCGGGTATAGCTCCAGCATCGGCACGTGCTTGTACGCCGCCGCGTGGAAGACCACTTGCGGGCGGTGGCTGCCGAACACGCGACGAAGCGCCTTGCTGTCGGTAATGTCGGCCAGGGCCATCACGATGTCCGCCTGCGGATGTTTCGCGCGCAGCTCGGTGAACAGGTCGTGCAGGCCGCTTTCGTTGTTGTCCAGCATGATCAGCCGCACCGGATCGTAGGTCAGCATTTGCCGACACAACTCCGAGCCGATCGATCCGGCGGCGCCCGTGACCAGGACTACCTTGTGCGAGATGGCGGCGGCGTCCACCGCCGAATGCCAGCGCACGGGCTGGCGGCCGAGCAGGTCCTCGGGCTGAAGGTCGCGCAGCAGCGGCACGCCCTTCGGATCGTTGATCAGGGCGAACACGTCCGGCACGATCTTGATGCGCGCCTTCGTGCGCTCGCAGTAATTCAGGATGTCGCGGAAGTCCTGCCCACTGATGTTGTGCAGCGCGACGATGATCAGGTCTACCTTGTGCTCCTCGGCCAGACGTGGGATGTCGTGACGCGTGCCGAGCACCCGGCAGCCCTCGATGAACATGCGCTGCTTCTGGGGGTCGTCGTCCACGAAGCCGACGACGACGTAATCCCGGTCGGGCGAGCGGTGCTTCAGGCGCCAGGCCGTCGTCTGGCCCGCGTCGCCCGCGCCCACGATCAGGATCCGCGTATCGGGCAGCGGGAAGTCGTGGTGCCACACGGCCCGCCAACGCCACTCCAGCCCGCTGAGCAGCCGCGAGCGGTAGCGTACCGCTACAAAGCCGGTTGTCGCCAGCGCGTGCGCGACGATCCCTACGCTCAACGGCAGTGGTCGGGGCCGGAGTGCGTAATCAACAATGGCGAGGAACAGGGTGGCGGCGGTCATCGCCTTCAGGATCACCACGACGTCGTGCCCGCTCGTGCGTGACCAGATGCGGTTATAGGCGCCGAAGAGGTACAGGCACAGATGCACAGTAAGCAGCGAAAACAGGAAGAAACGCCCGCTGCGCCCGAAATCGAGCGGCGCGTTCAGGGTGCGCACGGAGAACGCCAGCGCATAAGAGGCGACCAGGATCACCAGGTCGGCTGCGAACAGAGGCGTCAGCCTCGCCAGTCGCTTGAATGAGTTTTGAGGCAGACACCGGGAAAATTGCGAAATTAACATACCCCCCCCAGCCACTAACTTTCCGACTGCAAGCCCCTCAGCTTCCCCACCACAGGTGCATGCAGCATAGTTTTTATGAGGATGCTGGCCTCACGTTTCCCTTTATTATATATCCCTTTTTTTTCTTGTGATCAGGACATTTCGCCCAATTTATCTATTGCAACGCTGTTAATCGGCATCTCCCGGTGCGTATAACACCTCGATCCATTTGTCCGTCAGCAGCTCGATACGGAACTCCAGGACCGGCTGCTCCAGCTCATAGCTTGCGGCCGCCTCCGGGGACGTGCTGACCACTTCCGCCTCTGCGGGCAGCGTGACCTGCACGTTCACCATTTCGCTCAACGTCCCCGGCTGTTTCTGGATCAGCAGCCGGTACCGCTGGTATGGCCCGACCTGCTCGACCAGGACGGGCGTGGTATATGAGAACTGGTAGCGCTCGCTGTGGTTGTACTCCAGGCGGGACAGCGAGACGAACGCGGTGTGCGTATCGGACGCGACCACGGTCGGGTCGCGGTCCAGGTTGTTCGTTTCGATCAGCGTGCTGTTCGCCGGGACGAACACCTGGAACAGGTTGTTGTAGTTGATGTCGCTGCCGTAGTGCTCCGGCTGGATGGCGGGGTCTTGTTCCGCGATGCGCGCCGGGTAGTCGTACCCGACGGATGCACGGCTGCTCAGCGAGCCGTCGGGCTGGATCTGCACGTCATACGTTAACTGCCGGATCACCGAGCGGCTGGACTTGCTGCCGAGGTTCGCATCAGCCACCATCAGGTAGTCGTGTTCCGTGGCGGGTTCCTGCGCGCCAGACCAGCCGAACACATCGAACGCCTCGTTGACCCGCTCGTCTACGAAGTAAAGCATGATGTGCTTCTCTTGGACGGCGCGCAGGATCGCGTAGCGCATCGCGGCACTGCGTTCCTGGTCCACCGTCTGCCAGTCGGACATGATCTGGCGGTACAGCGCCGCGATGAACTGCTTGTGCTCGCGGTCACCGCGCCCCTCGGCACGGATGCGATACACCGCCTCGCGGAAGTTCGCCGGTGTCACCGTCTCGTTATAGGCCGGGACCGTGACGCTCCCCAGCCCCTCGAGCAGGTACTCAAAGCCGACCATGTCGATCCCGATCACGCCATCGACCGGCGCTTCCGGGTTGCGCCCGTTGTCGTAATACCACGCGGCCATGCGTGCGGTTGAGGGGAAATCGGCGTACCAACTCCCGTCCCACGCGGCATAGATCGGCGCGGAGAAGTGGAGCCACCAATCCGGCAGCGCGATCTCGTCGGCCATGTGCTCAGGCGGCGGGTTCGGGCTGGTGGTGGTCGTCGCGCTGTAGTTGTAGTCCAGGATCCGGCCGTTGCGCACCGTCATCCAGCCATAGGTGCTGATGTAACCGCCCGAGGGACGCAGTTCGTCGCTGTTCTGCGACAGCACCAGATACGTTTGCGTCTCTCCCAACCCCAGGGCGGCCCGCAGTAGCTCCGGCGCTTCGAGCAGGGTGTTGTTTATGTCCGTCAGGTAGGCGTGCTGCTGGAACAACTCATCGATCTGCACAAGCATATCGGGCGACACGCCGGCCAGGTCAAGCCGGTTCATCAGCTCCGTCGCCTTTTCGAGATGCTCCTCGGCGTCCAGGAAGCGG
>CAZGLU010000136.1:0-5847 GCA_964526095.1 uncultured Anaerolineaceae bacterium
ACACGGCCAAGACACGCCCCCGGCACGCCTGTGAGCCGCCATCCGCGCGTCGTCAAACGGGCGTGCTTATGCTATCATGAACACATACCGTTAAGCGAAGGATAGCGCCCAGATGTCTAGCGAGAAGACCGCCAGCGGCGGTCGTTCTGCGTCTGATAAGTCGGGGACGTCTAAAAGCGCCGCAGCGCAGGCCGGCGGACGCAAGAGCAGCGGGGCTGCCCCGAAGTCCCGCCCGCGCCGCACATCCCAACGGCCGCCGATCAAGCGGCGCACGAACGTGCTGCAAGCCGCGCGGGACCGGGTACGGGCCACCACCCGACGCCTCAGCGACCCTGAAACCTGGCGTGCGGCCCGCGAGCAGCTTCCCCCGTGGACCGACGAGATCGCCGCGATCATGCTGATCGTGCTCGGCGTCGTGATCCTGACGGCACTGCTCAACACCACCTCCGAGGCGGCGCTGTCCCGCGCCGTCTCGCGCACGCTGCGCCAGGCATTTGGCCGGGGCGGCTACCTAATCGCGTTCGGGGTGCTGGCGGCAGGCGCGCTGATCCTCCTGCGCAAGTTCGGCATCGTCGTGCGGATCAGTTGGACGCGCATCGTGGCAGTCGAGATTGGCTTCGGGGCCTTTCAAGCCCTGCTGCACTTGCTGGCCAACGACCCGGAACCGCGCGCCCTGGCGACGGACGGCGGTGGGGGCGGCTACGTCGGGTGGGCGCTCAGCCAGATCACGATCGGGCTGGGGCGTGGGATCTCGCTGCTGATCTTCGCCGTGCTGCTGCTGGCCGGGCTGGTGTTGGCGCTCGGCATCCGGGGTCAGCACGTCATGCGCGCGCTGTCGTGGCTCAGCGAACAGCTTGAGCGCGCGCTGGAGCGCGTCGATACCCTCTTCCCTGAGTCTGCCCCGGCGGCCCAGGTAGGCGACGACGCCGCGCAGCAGGAGGGCCGCACGCGGCGTTGGGGGCGCATCACGGCGGATGATGGCGAGGCGCCGCGTATGCCGTACAGCCGCCGCTCGGTCGTCCCACGTGACGGCAAGCCGGACGAAAGCACCGGCACGCTGCATCACGTGACGCGCAAGCGCCAGCCCGCCGCCGAAGAAATCGACCCGGCTGACGCCGCGCCAGCCAGCGAGAAGCGCCGCGCCCCGCGCGCCGTGCAGGCCCGTAACATGCGGCTCCCGCGTGACTCAAGCGGCCGCCTGCTGAGCAAGGAGGAACGTGCCCGGCTGATCAGCGAGACGCGCAAAAGCCTGGGTGCGAAGAACGGCCGCAGCCTGATCGCGCCCGGCCCGCCCGGCGAGCGCCCCTCCATCGTGCCGCGCGGCTACGCGACGCAGCCCGGCGCCGGTATCCGGCCACGCGGCGAGCTGCGCGCCGGTGAAGACGGCGTCCCGGAGCGTTACTTCACCGTAGCGGACTTCCGGGAGGCCAAAAAGGTCGGCAAGCGCGACGACGCGCTGCCCCCGCTGGATCTGCTGAGCGAGATCGAGCTGGACAAGCCGACTGAGGAGGAGATCAACACCAACGCGCGGATCATCCGGAACACGCTGCTGGAGTTCGACGTCGAGGTGGAGGTGATCGATGTCAAGGTCGGCCCCACCGTGACGATGTACGCCGTGTCGCCATACACGGAATCCATCACCGACGAGGGCCAGATGGTGCAGAACCGCGTCCGCGTCGGGCAAATTGCGAACCTGGCCAGCGATCTGGCGCTCGCGCTCTCGGCCAAGCGTCTGCGCGTGCAGGCCCCGGTGCCCGGCCATTCCTACGTCGGCATCGAGGTACCCAACCGCAAACCGAGCACCGTGGCGCTGCGTCCCGTGTTGGAGTCCGAGCGTTTCTATAAGATGCGCAACCGCCCGCTGGCCCTGCCCCTGGGGCGTGATGTCTCCGGCGAGGCGGTGATCGCGGACCTCCAGACCATGCCGCACCTGCTCGTGGCCGGTACGACCGGCTCCGGCAAGTCGATCATGCTTGCCGCGATGACGACCGCGCTCGTGATGAACAACCCGCCGGACCGCCTCAAGCTGATCCTGCTCGACCCGAAGATGGTCGAGTTGACCCGCTTCAACGGCCTGCCGCACCTGCTCGGCCCGGTCGAAACGGAGCTGGACCGCATCATCGGTGTACTGCGCTGGGCCACGCGCGAGATGGATCTGCGCTACAAGCTGCTCGAAAAGGAAGCGGCGCGCAACATCGAGACGTACAACAAACTGCTTGGCCGCCGCCGCAAGGACGAGCAACTGCCCTACCTGGTGATCATCATCGACGAGATCGGCGACCTGATGATGCAGCGTCCCGACGAAACCGAGCGCGCCCTGACCCGGCTGGCGCAGATGGCCCGCGCGGTTGGCATCCACCTGATGATCGCCACGCAGCGGCCCAGTGTGGACGTGATCACCGGCCTGATCAAGGCGAACTTCCCCGCACGCATCTCGTTCGCGGTGGCTTCCAGCACGGACTCGCGCGTCGTGCTGGACTACACCGGCGCGGAGACGCTCATGGGGCGCGGCGACATGCTGTTCCTGGCGTCCGACGCGGCGGGGCCGCAGCGCATCCAGGGCTGCTACGTCTCCGACGACGAGGTGAACGCCGTCGTCAATTACTGGCGAACCTGGCACGCGCAGGAGATCGAGGCGGGGCGGATGGAGCCGGTCGGGATCGCGCCGTGGGAACGCGGCCTGACACGCCGCGAGGTGCTGTCCGAAACGGATCCGATGCTGGAGGAGGCTATCGCGCTGGTCGTCGAGGAGGGTGAGGCGTCGGCCTCGCTGATCCAGCGTCGGCTGGGGTTGGGCTATCCGCGTGCCGCGCGGCTGGTGGACCTGATGCACGAACTCGGCGTCGTCGGCCCGGCGCAGCCCGGCGGCAAGAGCCGTCAGGTGCTGGTCAAGCCCGGTGACGACCCCTTCAAGGCGTTGGTTGAAAAGCGGCTGAAGAACCGTTAAGGCCGCCCCGCCTGACGGAGCCGCACTAAGTGGTTATTGATTTTTCCGGCTGAAGTCTGTAAGATACGCGACGCAACTACTCTGGAGGTTACACTTGCCGCTCCCAGTACGTATCGCCCCGTCGATCCTCGCCGCCGATTTCACGTGTCTTGGGGATCAGATCCGCCAGCTTGAAGCTGCCGGAGCCGACCAGATCCACATCGACGTGATGGACGGCTCTTTCGTCCCGAACATCACCATGGGGGCGCTGGCTGTTGAGGCCGCCAAGCGGGTTACCGACCTGCCGCTCGATGTCCACCTCATGATCGTCAACCCGGAGCGCCACATCCCGACGTTTGCCGCCGCCGGGGCGACGGGCATCACCGTACACGTCGAGGCGTGCCCGAACCTGCATTGGACGGTGCAGCAGATCCGCGCGGAGGGCGCACAGCCCGCGGTCGCGATGAACCCGCACACGCCGGTCAGCGCGGTCCAGGAGATCCTGCCGTTCGTGGATATGATCCTGGTGATGACGGTGAACCCCGGCTTTGGGGGTCAAACGTTCATCCCGGAGATGCTGCGCAAGATCAGCGAGCTGCGGGCCGCGCTGGACGCGCTGGGCCGCCCGGTCGATATTCAGGTCGATGGCGGCATCGAGCCGCGGACGGCGGCGCAAGTTGTACGCCATGGCGCGAACGTTCTGGTGGCAGGCACGTCGATCTTCACCGCGCCGGAGGGGATCGCAGCGGCGGTGCGGGCCATCCGCGAGGCAACGACGTGATCGCCGCGCCCGCCACGAACCCTAACAACACGAAAGCCAGCGCAGTGCGCTGGCCTTTGTGTCAGGAACGGGTGTCGCCACGCGGACGACGATCAGACCGACTTAACGTCCTTGCTCATCGTCTTAATGCAGCGCGTGCACATATACTTGCGGACCAACCGGCCGTTTTCCAACACCTTCACGCGCTGAATGTTGGGCCGGAACTGGCGCCTGGTCTTACGGTGTGAGTGGCTGACGTTGTGCCCAAACTGGGGGGTCTTGCCACAGACTTCGCATTTCGCCATCAGACTACCTCGCCAACCAGACTGTACCAAATAAGCGAGCGCCATGCTACCATAGAGCGAACCGGAAAGCAAGGCTGGATACTCACAACGGGAAGAGCGTATGACCAGTGATGATACGCCGCGCGGCACGATCAACATCTCACCGACCGCCATCGCCACCCTGGCAGGGCACGCCGTCCTGCAAACGTACGGCGTAGTCGGCATGGCATCGCCTAACCTTGCGTCGGACCTCGTCGCAAGCCTGACGCGGGACCCGCATCGTGGTATCCAGGTCCGCCAAGACGACTCGCAAATCATCATCGATGTGTACGTCATCATCGAATATGGCACGCGCATCGCATCGGTGGCGAACAGCCTGATCAACAGTGTCCGTTATACCGTAGAGCAAAGCATCGGCGTTTCTGTAGGCCAGGTGAACGTTCACGTGCAGGGCCTGCGCGTCAGCCGAACCGAGTGAAGGCACGACAGTCAAGATGGCACAAAACACTTCCGATTCTCCGGCGGCGCCGCGCGCATGTGATGGGCAGACGCTGAAGCGCATGGCCCAAGCTGGGCGCGACTGGCTCGACCAGCACCACGCTTTGGTGAACCAACTAAACGTTTTCCCCGTGCCGGATGGCGACACGGGCACCAACATGTTGATGACCATGCGCAACGCGATCAAAGAGGTGGCCGACGACGACAGTCCGCACGTCGGGCACATCGCGGCGCGGCTTGCGCACGGGGCCATGATGGGGTCACGCGGGAACTCCGGCACCATCTTGTCGCAGATCTGGCAAGGGTTCGCCCACGCGCTGCGCGACCAACCCGCGCTCGACGCGGAGCTGCTCGTGCGCGGCCTGCGCGAGGCAGCCGACACCGCCTACCGGGGTGTGATCAAGCCGGTCGAGGGCACGATCCTGACCGTTGCGCGGGAGGCTGCCGAGGAGGCAGAGGCCGCTTACCGCGACTCGCACGACCTGGAAACCGTCCTGGCGCGCGTCGTCGCCCGCGCCCAGGATGCCGTGGCCCGCACCCCGCAGATGCTGCCGATCCTGCAAAAGGCGGGCGTCGTGGACTCCGGCGGCACCGGCCTCACCTATATCCTGGAGGGCATGTTGCGTGCGATACAAGGGCTACCTGTAGCCGCCGCTAACGTCGAGGCCGAGCAGCCCGTTGAGGACCTGGCGGAAGTCCTGGCGCCCGAGGACGAGATGGGCTACGGCTACGACGTGCAGTTCATCATCGAGGGCGAGAACCTGAACGTCAACGTGATCCGCGCCGCCATCGACGCGATGGGCTGGTCTACCGTCGTCGTCGGGCACGAGAAGGCCGTCAAGGTGCACGTCCATGTGCATGACCCCGGCATCCCGATCAGCTACGGGGTGAGCCTGGGCACGATCTCGGATGTCGTCGTGGAAAACATGCAGGCGCAGTACCGGGATTACGTCAAGGCCCGCACGGGGCAGCCCGACACCCCCGCCGAGGCAGAGCCGGAATCCCCGTTCGGCGGCCCCCTCGACCGCGACGACATCGGCGTGGTGGCCGTCGCATCCGGGGACGGGCTGGCGCGCGTGTTCCGGCAGTTGGGCGCGTCCGAGTTGGTAATGGGCGGGCAGACCAACAACCCCAGCACGCAGGAGATCCTGGAGGCGATCGAGCGCGTGCCCACCACGAAGGTGATCCTGCTGCCGAATAACAAGAACATCATCCTGGCGGCGGAACAGGCGGCGCGGCTCGCAACGGATCAGGAAGTGGTGGTGGTCCCACGCGCAGCATGCCGCAGGGCATCAGCGCCCTGCTGCCCTACGACCCGAAGGGTGACCTGCAAGAGATCGCCGCGGCGATGAACGAAGCCAAGGATGACGTGGTCACCG
>CAZGLU010000136.1:5857-8387 GCA_964526095.1 uncultured Anaerolineaceae bacterium
CCCCCCCCCCCCCCACCCCCCCATCCTACACTCTTTCCCTACACGACGCTCTTCGGATCTGGAAGGAGTTGCGCAGTGGGTAAGGTCCGGATCGTGACGGATAGCTCGGCGCAGTTCGTCAATCCCGAGCTGGTCAAACGCTACAATATAGAGGTCGTGCCGCAAACCGTGCGCCTCGGCCCGAAGTCATTCAAAGAGGGCGTCGACCTCGATGCGGAATCGTTCTTCCGGCTCGGCAGCCAGTTGGCCGCGCCATTCGAGATCGTCGCGCCCGAGGTCGAGGCGTTCGCTTCGCTGTACGCGCGCCTCAACCGCGATACGGACCAGATCCTTTCGCTACACATGTCCCGGACGCTCGGCCCGACCTGGGACAACGCCCGCCGCGCCGCGCGAACGCTGCTCGGTCGCTGCGACATCATGGTGCTGGACTCGATGACCGTCTCCGCCGGGTTGGGCATCCTGGTCGAGGCGGCGGCACGCAGCGCGGAGAACGGCCTCTCGCTGGAAGAGATCGTGCGCGAGGTGCGCGGGATGATCCCGCATATCTACACCGTGCTGACCGTCGAAAGCCTGGACTACCTGCGTCACAACGGCCTGCTCAGCGAGTCGCAGTCCATCCTCGGCACGATGTTAAGCATCCGGCCCTTCCTCACCATCGAGGAGGGCGAGATCATCCCCATCGAGAAGGTGCGCTCCGACGCGCAGGCCGTCGATAAGCTGGTGGAGTTCGTGACCGAGTTCGCGGACGTCGAGCGGCTGGTCATCCTGCAAAACACGCCCTACCCCACCGAGATCACGCGGATGCTGCAAGACCAGCTCACGACGGAGTTTCCGGGCCGCACCTTTCCGACGGTGATGTACGGGCCGAGCCTTGCCGCGCTCGTCGGGCTGGACGCAACCGGCGTCGTCATCCACGAATCGCTTGAGGAAGAGGACGTGTTCTGATGCCTCAAATCGCCATAGTCACCGACAGCACCTGTGACCTCCCGTCGGACTGGGTCGCGAAGTACGGCATCCGCGTCGTCCCAACGTACGTGCAGTTCGGGTCGGAGAGTCTGGCCGATGACGGGGTGCAGCTCACCCGTGCCGAGTTCTACCGTCGGCTGCAAACCGCCGACCCGCTGCCGACCACGGCGGCCGGCCCGCCCGGCCTGCCTCAAGAGGCGTTCACGGAAGCCCTCAAAGAGGCCGATCACGTGATCGGGATCACGGCGGCGAGCAAACTGAGCGGCATCTTCAACACGTTTCGCATCGCCGCGGAGGAAACGGACCCGTCCCGTGTGACGCTCATCGACAGCGGCATGACGACCATGGGCCTGGGCTGGCAAGTGCTGACCGCCGCCGAGATGGCCGCGGCGGGGGAGGACGTCGCGTCGATCGTCGCCTACGTCGAGGCCATGCGGGCGCGCAGCGAGGTGTGGGCCGCGCTCGACACCATGGAATACCTGCGGCGCAGCGGCCGTGTCGGGTGGGCGGCGGCGATGGTGGGCAGCCTGTTCCAGATCAAACCGATCATCCGTTTGCACGACAGTGTGGTATCCTCTGTAACGCGGGCGCGTACGTCTCAGCGCGCGTTCGCCACCCTGGTTGAGTTGGCCCATCAGGCGGCGCCCCTCGAACGGCTCGCCGTCCTGCACACCGTCAACCCGTCCAGGGCTGCGCGCCTGCTCGAGGCACTGTCCGACATCCGACCCGAGCACACGGTCGCGACCGTCGACGTGACGCCGGTCATCGGCGTGCATGTGGGGCCGCAGGCGCTGGGCCTGAGCATTGTGCGGAAGAACTGAACAGGAAGTCACACATGCCTTCGGCGTTAGAAACGCTGGTCAAGATACTGAAGCTGGAGCAGGACACCGGCTATAAGAACACGGCGGTCATCGGCGGGCTGCAATCCTTCGCACAAAACTGGGTGCGTGAGGCCCACCAACAGGCTAAGCGCCCTGAGCACCACCAGCTTGTTGACGAGATGGTGCGCATGATGGAGCAGTATCCGGCCCTGGACGGAGCCGACGCCCGGCACGAGGCTGTGCGGTACATGCTGGGGCGGATCATGGGGCGCATCCCCGCCCCGCCCGACCTGCCGCCGCCATCCGAACCGGAAGCGCAGGCGGAGGAACCCGCCGTGGCACAGGCGGAGCCGCCGCCCGACCCGGAGGCCACGTCCCCCGATCCGCCGCCGGGGCCTGAGCTAGTGACGCCCGCCCCGGACGGACGCCCAACGCGCGATGAAGCGGACGAAGTGGACGAAGCGGACGAGGCCCACCACGCAGCGCAGAGCGCGCGGGAGCCTGAGCCTTCCCCGGCGCGCGAGGCAGACGAGGTTGACTGGTTCATCACCGAAACACCGACCCGACCCGCCGGGCGCCCACCGCGCCGGTCGAAGCGCCCCGTGCTGTCCGCCGAGGAGGTGGAGGCCCGGCTGCACGAACTGCGCACGCCGGTCACCAAACTGCACAAGGTGGGCGATAAAATGGCCGAGAAGCTGGGGCGGCTCGGCATCAGCACCGTACAGGACATGCTTTATACGTTC